>JAEYZB010000102.1 GCA_023428205.1 Bacteroidota bacterium
TTTGGTCGTGAATCAAACTTCTGTGATTGGAGAAACACATTTGGTGGATACGTTTCGGGGTATGTATCTGAATGTAGTGAAAATTTTTGCACCTGAGCACGGTTTTCGTGGCACAGCTGATGCGGGAGCGCACATCAAAAGCTATAAAGATGAACGGACGGGGCTTCCTGTGATTTCGCTGTACGGCAAAAAGCATGCACCCGACAGCCTTGATTTAAAAGATGTAGACATTATCGTTTTTGATGTTCAGGATGTGGGCTGTCGCTTTTACACGTTTCTTTCTACGTTACATTATGTAATGGAAGCTTGCGCGCAATATAACGTTGATTTGATGATTCTGGATCGTCCGAATCCGAATGGTTACACCATAGACGGACCGGTTTTGAAAAAAGGGTTTGAATCGTTTGTGGGAATTGCTCCGATTCCGGTGATGCACGGTTTGACGTTAGGAGAATATGCGCGTATGGCGAAAGGCGAGCAATGGATAAAGAATGCAGATAGCCTTGATTTACGGGTGATTCCTTGCGGGAATTACATGCACCCGATGTCGTATAATTTACCGATAAAACCATCGCCTAATCTGCCAAATGCGAAGGCAGTGGAATTGTACCCTTCCCTGTGTTTCTTTGAAGGAACGAATGTGAGTGTGGGGCGCGGAACAGATTTTCCGTTTCAAGTAATCGGCAGTCCGACTACGGATACCTCACGCGGAAAATTTTCCTTTACACCTGAACCTCGTGAGGGCGCGAAAGAACCATTTCTAAAAGGCAAAAAGTGCTATGGTTTTGATTTGAGAGGCGATATGATGTACGGAATTTTTGTGGATTATCTACTGACGATGTATCAGCTTTCGTCTAATAAAAAAGAATTCTTTCTGCCAAATTTATTCTTTGATAAACTGGCAGGAACAAATGAACTGCGCTTGCAAATCATAGCCGGAAAAAGTGCGAAAGAAATTAAAGAATCTTGGAAGGAAGATTTGGATAATTATAGAGTGATGCGGAAGAAATATACGTTGTATCCACTATAGTCGGAAGTGAGAACTCAATTAGGAATTAAAAAATAAAAAAGGAGCAATGAAATGGTGCGAAAAAACGAGTAGATTATCTTATAAACTTCCTGCTTGATGAAATCATTGAAGATAGTGTTTATGGGGACACCTGAATTTGCGGTGCCGATGTTGGATATACTCCATCGCTCGGAGCATAAAATTGTGGCGGTGATAACTGCGCCCGATAAACCCGCAGGGCGCGGAATGAATTTGCAGCAATCGGATGTGAAACAATATGCAGTGGCGAATAATTTGCCGGTGTTACAACCTGAAAAATTGAAAAACGAAGCTTTTTTGAATGAGCTGAAAGCCTTAAATGCTGACCTTTTTGTGGTGGTCGCGTTTCGTATGTTGCCGGAAGCGGTGTGGAATATGCCGCCACTCGGAACGATTAATTTACACGCATCGCTTTTACCTAACTATCGTGGGGCTGCGCCCATTAATTGGGCGGTGATTAATGGCGAGAAAGAAACAGGTGTGACGACTTTTAAACTCCAACACGAAATAGATACAGGCGATGTGATTTTTAGCGAAAAAATTACGATTGGCGATGATGAGAATGTAGGTTCGGTGTATCAGCGTTTAATGGAAATCGGTGCGCCTGTGCTGCTGAAAACGGTGAATGCGATTTCGGAAAATGACTTTCCGCAAGTGCCGCAACCGAAAACGGATGTGCCGAAACACGCACCTAAGATTTTTAAAGAAACCTGCCTGATTGATTGGAATAAAAGCGCGGCAGAAATTCATAATCTGATTCGCGGACTAAGTCCGTACCCTGCGGCTTTCACCCACCTGAATGGGAAAGTGCTGAAAATTTACACTTCCTCAAAAGAAACGTTTACGCATACAAAACCGCTTGGCAGCTACGAAACGGACGGTAAAACGTACTTCAAATTCTTCTGTGCGGATGGAGCAATATTTTGCCACGAACTACAATTAGAAGGCAAAAAGAAAATGGGAGTGGAGGAGTTTTTGCGTGGCTTTAAGGCGAACAGCTGATGAAGTGGTCGAAAAAAATGAGCAGGAAGTAGTTCGGAAATAATTTGCTTTTAAAAAAACAATCTTAAATTCGTTTGGTAATTAAAACCAAACTATATGGCAGATAATTGTGCAGGCGGTACGCTTGCGGCTTATGTTCCCGACTCCAATAAACCTTGGAATAGTTTGCGTGTGGCGCATTTGTATAGGCGATTGGCTTTCGGTGCTTCACACGCGGAAATTCAGGCGGGCTTGCAGCTTACGCCCGGTCAGTTGGTGGATAACTTGATTAACGGAGCAATAAATGCTCCTTTGCCGACTCCGCCCACATGGTATAATTGGAGCGCATCGAATTATAGCAATATAAATGACCAACGCGTTCAGCAATACCAAGAATGGTATTTTCAATGGATAAATGATATGCTCACGACCAGTGTGCGGGAAAAATTTGCGCTGTTTTGGCACAATCATTTCGTGACGCGTTTCGTAGATTATCAGTGCCCGAGCTATATGTACGAATATCATAAGCTATTGCAACAACATGCTTTTGGAAACTTCAAAACATTTTTGAAAGAAATAGGCAAAACGCCTGCTATGCTTTTCTTTTTAGATGGCAGACTCAACTACAAAATCTTTCCTAACGAAAACTATGCGCGTGAATTGTTGGAACTATTCACGATGGGCGTAAACAACGGCTATACGCAACAAGACATTAAGGAAGCTGCTCGCGCGCTTACAGGCTGGGTTGCGCTTACGGAAGAATGTGGCGCAATCACATTTAATGCTACTCACTTTGATAATGGCAGTAAAACCATTTTCGGTCAGTCGGGGAATTTCAATTTTGATTCGGTTCACGATTTGATTTTTCAGGAACGGGCTACGGAAGTTTCGGAACATATTTGTACAAAAATTTACACGCATTTCGTGCATCCTATTCCTAACCAGCAGATAATTGACGGCATGGCGCAAACATTCCGCAGCAACAATTTTGAAATTGAACCGGTGTTGCTGGAACTGTTTAAAAGTGACCACTTTTACGAAGACGATGCCATAAGCGTACAAATTAAAAGTCCGGTTGATCTTTTGGTGTCCACAATCAAAGAAAGTACGTTTCCGTATAACGATTTGGTGATTCAGTTGGTCGGTTATCTCACGGTGGATATGGGACAACAGTTGTTTAATCCGATTGATGTTTCGGGCTGGAACGGCAACCGCACATGGATAAACAGCACTGCTATCACCAAACGTTGGGATATGCTGAGCCAGTATGTCGGTTATGTCGTCACGCAATTGGATAAAGAACGGATGCGGCAGTTTGCCATTGATGTTTCCGGCAATTCAAACGATGTCGCTTTAGTGGCGAGAAAAATTACCGACCATTTTATTCCGAAAGGACTGGAAAACGCGGCTGCATACAATCAAGCGACTATTGCACTAAAAGCGACTGTTCCGGAAAACTATTTTACGTTGGGAATGTGGAATCTTTCGTTCCAGTATGTTCCCGAGCAGGTGTATAACCTCATGCTCTGGATTATCAGACGTCCTGAATATCAAATGATGTAATTGAAAAACTTAACTCAAGAACTATGAGTAAACATAAAAATCTTCCCAAAGGCAGTAGTTTGCACGATGGCTGCGCACACGATGAACACCACAATCATGGATTAGGCAGAAGAGACTTTCTGAAAAATCTCGGGCTTATCAGTGCCGGAACACTTGCGTTTTCAGGTATTCCGATGAGCCAATTGCTGGCTTCTCCTGCTGTAACCAAGGCGCTAAATGAGACAGGAGACCGTGTGTTGGTCATCATTAGACTCAAAGGCGGCAATGACGGATTGAATACGTTTGTGCCCGTGTTTGACTATGGCACGTACTCAAGTTATCGCCCGCTTTTGAAAATTGCCACGAACGATTTAGTTGCGCTCAACAATAAATATTCTGTGCCGAATTATGCTTCATCGTTGAAAAATTTGTGGGATGAAGGGAAAATGAAAGTGATTCAAAATGTGGGTTATGAGAACACCGATTTATCGCATTTTACTTCTACCGATATTTGGGATTCTGCTCAAACGGGCGAAACGGTGGAAAAATCGGGCTGGCTCGGCAGATTTTTATGGAATCAGAATCCTAATTTCATTACCAATCCTTCACCGGAACCGCTTGCCATTCAAATTGGCGGAGATGGAAATATTTTGTTCTTCAACGAGAACAATATCAATATGGCGATGAACGTCATTGATCCCGTATCGCTTTATCAAATTGCGCAAACAGGCTCGCTTTACACGGTTGGCGGCAACGAACCTTGCTACTACAAAGATCAGTTGGATTTTATGAAGAGCATGGTGAATAGCACCTATTATCAATCACAATCTATTCACAACGCATTTAACGCGGGCAGCAATTCTGTTTCGTTTCCTGCGGGTTTGGGCGATTCGTTGAGCTTGGTTTCAAGATTGATAAAAGGCGGGCTGAAAACAATAATTTACATGCTCACGCTTGATGGCTTCGACACA
>JAEYZB010000107.1 GCA_023428205.1 Bacteroidota bacterium
TTGTAGAGATTGTCTACGCGCTCCAAATACGCATTAAATTCATCGTCAGGTTTCCCACTCATAAAATCATAAGCAGTTTTTTTGTCTTTGGCTTCGTTACAATTTCTATGGCTTAGTGTTTTATTGCTTTGAGAATCATCAAAGAGCAATGATTTCGGAATGATATGTTCTACATCAACATTGTTTCCGCTCAAAGCATCGGTCAATCCAAACGGTTTGCCGCAGTAAATACAAGTTGCATTGAGTTTACTTTCCTTGTTGCTTATTTCATGAAACAATCGCCATTTAATAACGTTATTTCGTGTTGCTCTCAATTTGTACTCTCTAATGTATTCGCGAATTTTCTCGTTTTCTTTTTCTCGTTTATTTAAGTTCGAAAATGTTTCGTTTCGTTCGTCTTTGCTTTGTTTTAGTTCGCGTGCTAACTCTACTCTTATTTCATCAGGTCTGCCGTATTTTTCAATGATAGCGTTTACTACATTTATCATTTGGTTGAGAATTTTCTCTACCACAGGTTGGCGCAAACTATTTTTCTCTAACAGTTTAATTTGTGTCGCAAGTTCTCGTTTCAGATTTTCATCTTTCGTCAACGAGTTCGAGTGATTGTACCCTGCATAAGAACACGCATCACTATACACATTTCCTTCCATTAAATACGGCAAAATTTTGCGCATTGCTTTGGATGATTTATTGCCGAAGGCATATTTTGTAAAGTCAATGCCAGCGAGCTTTTCGGCTGTTTCTTTGTCAAGATTGAATTTTTTGATGAGAGTATTCGTACATTCTTCTACATCAGCAATAGAATAAATTGTGTGCCACAGTTTGTAAAGAGGCTGTTGTTCAATATCCGCATCAATAATTTTGTGCTGTTTACTTCCAATTACTTCACCTGTTTTCCGGTCAATCAAGAATACTTCTTTTTCGGAGGTTCTAGTTGTTAAATCGAACCTCAAAAAATCAATATCTTTTGCCGTTTTTTCAAGAACTTTGATGATTTGTGTTTTGGTGATGTTTCCTTGTATTCCGCGCTCAATTTGTTTGTTCGAATACCAGCCTTCATTTTTTTTCAAGTCAAGAATTTTGAACAATTCTGCTGATGAAAGTTTTTCATTGTTGTCTAAATATTCAAACAACTCTTGCCTTTTTGTAAGCGGGATGTCAAATATCTCGCCTTTCTTATTTTTGAGAGTAATGGTGTTGATGCTTTCCCATATCTTACAAACTTGGAATAGTGGTGAACTTTTGGGCGCAACTTTTGCTCCTGTAAAAAAGCCTTTCCCATCTTTGTTTTTTGTCCAAAATCCTTCAAACTCACAGACGCTTACTAAGCCTTTTTGAGACTTAAGTTTTCGTTGATAGTAAATGATTTCATCGCGTAGTTGAGAAATAAATTCATTAGTAATAATTTGTGAATGGTGCTTTTGTTGTTCTTTGCAGATTGTTTCAAATTCCTCTATGTATGCTTCGCGAGGAAAAACTTGTTGCTTTATGCGGTAGTATTGGTCTTTCTGTAATTCAATGAAAAACTTTTGCCCGATTGTTATACCTTCTTCTTTTATTTCTTGGTGTCTACTTTTTACTTCTGCCACATATTCTGTATCTTTTTTGTCCAAGTTCGCATCGCTTCTGCTACTTTTGTAGCCACGTTTTTGGTTGAGATGATACAGTACGCGACCAAGTTCTTTTAACTCGATTTTTTCATTTACCGCTTTCGCGCGAAGTCCCCATAATTCAAGTGGTTTCAGTCCGAAAAGCGTTTCATCAAACAACCCTTTTTCTTGTAAAACTTTCGTCAATGTTGTACGTCTTAGCCGATAGCGGTCGTAGCCTTTTCGTTGTGTTCGTTGACTCGTTCGCTTTTGATTTTTGGAAATTTTATTTCCCGATGAAAATTCATCTTTATCATCGGTGCTTAATGGAATGATACGACTTCCCATTCCAAGAATTTCTTTTTTGTCGTTTTCTTCTTCTATTAATGCCCAACCAATAGACGTTACTCCTAAGTCTAATCCTAATATTTTTGCCATTTGAATTTAATTTTGGAGTTTGAATATAATTTTTATTTATTTGCCCCATACATTTTGAAGCAAATCACAATAAGGATTATTCCGTTGTGAAAACATTTACTACGGGGCGTTCGCAAGTTCGCCTCGTTTTTATTTGTAAATGTTTCAGCGAATTCCTTTGAAAAAATAAAAATATATGAGCTAAAACATTTAAGGCAGGGCAACTCGCCTTTTTCTTTTCATCCCCGCAAGTGGTGCGAAAAAACGAGGAGAAACTTTATCTGTATTTTTCAAGGGAAATGAAAATGCCATAACTGCATATTAATGTTTCTTCGAGCTGTCAAAATTATTTCGTGCTTTCTCTCTAAATCTCTTACTTTTAGTAAAAATTACTTCTATGAAAAAGTATTTACTACTCCTTTCTGTTAGTTTTTTCGGAGGACTTGCGCACGCGCAAGCCGTGACTTGGGCAAAAGACATCGCTCCGATTTTATATCAGAAATGTACCGCTTGTCATCATCCCGGAGGTGCCGGACACGGTTCGCTGATGACTTACCAAGAAGCCTTGACGGCTGCCATTCCGATGCAATATCAAGTGGGTAGCGGGAAAATGCCGCCATGGCCTCCGGATAGAACGTACAAGCATTTCGCAGAAGAACGTTACCTGACCGGCACGCAGAAGCAACTCATCGACCAATGGGTGAATGCCGGAGCACCGGAAGGAAATGTAGCAGAAGCTCCGACTCCTCCCGTATATGGCGGAGCGGAAGAAATTACGGCTCCTGATTTTTCAGCACGTATTCCCGAATACACAATTTCCAACAACAATGATGTGTACAGATGTTTTGTAATTCCGACCAATTTTTCGCAGGATAAATTTATCACAGGAATAGAAGTGGTGCCGGGAAACGGGGAAATCGTACATCACGTATTGGCGTATCAAGACACCACAGGAACTGCCCGCGCCCGCGATGATGCTGAAGCCGGAATCGGCTATACCAGTATTGTGGGTGTGGGTACTGATGCCGCTAAAATGATTGGCGGTTGGGTGCCGGGGCAAAAGCCGATGTTTTTCCCGAATGGGATGGGCATAAGATTGTGGCGCGGAGCGGATATCGTTCTTCAAATTCACTATCCGAAAAACAGTTTAAATAAAAAAGACAGCACTAAAATTAATTTGAAGTTCTCTACGGGCGTGACGCGCACTATCA
>JAEYZB010000040.1 GCA_023428205.1 Bacteroidota bacterium
CTGTAACCCAAGGTGTTTGCTGCGATAAAAAAGATTCCGAAAATACCGATTCCTGTGAAGAAATAGGTGTTTATCAAAATGCTTGACCAAAAGCGGCTGTGGTGATTTTCGGGATGCACGAAAAACGATAATAACGCCCCCACTACTCCTACTCCGATGAGGATATACAAAGTCTTTTTTATATTATCCGTAAACTCAAAACGTTCTGTCATTTCGCTTATATTGAATTATTTTTTTGAATCTTATTTTTTCTCTGTTTCTGCCGCAGCAATTGGGGCAACATTGCCTTCAATTCCTGCTAAACTTTTAATGTAATGAATTACTTGCCATCTTTCCGTTACGCTCAATGAATATCCATAGCCGCCCATCATTCCTTTTCCATAGCTTACAGCATAAAAAGAGTGTCCATCTTTGATTTCTGTCAAACGAGTTTTATAATTCGGTGGAACCGCTGTGTATGGGCCATCTCCTCCGTCAGCCAATACAATTAGATTACCTTGTCCGTCTCCTGTTTCACCGTGGCAATTCACGCAATGAATAGCATATATTTTTTTTCCTGCATCTTTATTTTCTTGTGTAAAAGGAAGAGGATTTTTGATTGCAGAGCCCGCATAATCATATTCTTCTTGCCATTTAGCCGCATCATGGGCGAAGTGATTCTTAGCAGTATAAGAAAGTAAATAAGCAGAATTAGTTCTGATTGTTTCGTCTTCCGGAATCCAACCACGCGGAATAGTTCCCTTCACCGGTTTACGCACCTCAATACTGTCTCCATCTTCATTCACAATCGGGCTTTCATCGTATGTTTCATACGCTCGGGAATACGTCATATCCGGCATATAAACATGCCCCGGTTTTTTAATGTCATGGCTGCACGAACTCACGGCAAGCACTACAACAGCGATATATATTAATTTTTTCATTCCTCTATTAAATTATTCGTTGTCAGAAAATATACGTTTTTTTACTTCAACAGCACCTTGTCCATTCAACAACGTTTTCAGATGCTCTACCTCTGCGTCTGTTTTTCCCTCAATGTCAAAAACCAAAGCAAAACGATCATCTGTAGTACGTGTATCGAAAATACGTGGTACATAACCTGGGAAAAGTTTGTTACGAACGCAATAAGTCAAAAACATCCCTACTGCAGCAAACAACACTGTCAACTCAAACGTAACGGGGATGAATGAAGGTACCGGCCAATATGGTTTACCTCCGAAGTTTGTCGGATAGTCTGTAGCCATTACCCACGTCATTACCGAGAATGCAAAAGTTGTACCCGTTGCACCAAACAAGAAACCGGCTGTATGTAAGCGCGTGTCGCGGTAGCCCAAGGCAGCCTCCATTCCATGAACAGGAAACGGAGTCAGCGTTTCATAAATTTCCACTCCATCGTGACGAATATGCTCTATGGCGTGAAGAAAAACTTCTTCGTGGTCCCACAATCCTAAAAGGAAATTATTGCTCTGATTTGCCATTATATTGTGCTATTGAATGATTAAATTATTTCGCGTCTTTATCTAAAATTCCAAATGTAACATGTCCAACAAATCCCCCTTCTTTTCCTTCTTTCAATGCTCTTTCGTGTTTCGCAGCTTCTGATGCTACTCTAAAGATAGACTTCACCTCAGCGATAGCGATAACCGGGAAGAAACGGCAGAACAACAAGAATAAGGTCATAAACACGCCTATTGAACCAACATAAATTCCCATATCTACCCATGTTGGTGTAAAGTAATTCCATGATGATGGCAAGAAGTCATCTGCCAATGATGTTACGATGATTACAAAACGTTCGAACCACATACCGATATTCACGAAAATTGAAAGGATAAATGTAATCCACAAATTTCTGCGGAACGGTTTGAACCAATATAACTGCGGAGAAAGAACGTTACAACTCATCATCCAAGCGTAAGCCCACCAATATTTACCGAATACGCGATTATAAAAGGCAAACTGTTCGTACAAATAACCGGAGTACCATGCAATGAATAACTCTGTAATATATGCAATACCCACGATAGAACCTGTCAAAACGATTACTTTGTTCATCGATTCAATATGGTTAATCGTGATGTAGTCTTCTAATTTGAAAACAATGCGGACAATCAACATCAATGTCTCCACCATCGCAAACCCGGAGAAAATCGCACCCGCAACGAAGTACGGAGGGAAGATGGTCGTGTGCCAACCCGGAATTACTGAAGTTGCGAAGTCAAAAGATACAATGGTGTGAACCGACAATACCAATGGTGTCGAAAGACCTGCCAACACTAATGACAAGGATTCAAAACGTTGCCATTGTTTAGCTGTACCCGTCCAACCGAATGAAAGAATATTGTAAATCGTTTTGCGAACTTTCCCTTTTGCACGGTCGCGGATTGTTCCAAAGTCAGGCATCAATCCCGAATACCAAAACAAAACGGAAACTGTAAAGTATGTTGAGATTGCAAATACGTCCCACAACAACGGAGAGTTAAAGTTTACCCACAATGGACCACGTGTGTTCGGATAAGGGAAGATGAAGAATGCCATCCATACGCGCCCCATGTGAAACACAGGAAACATACCGGCACAAATTACCGCAAAAATTGTCATCGCCTCTGCCGCACGGTTAATACCTGTACGGTAACGCATACGGAACAACAATAAGATTGCAGAAATCAACGTTCCCGCGTGACCAATACCAACCCACCATACGAAGTTGGTAATATCCCAAGCCCAATCCACTGTTTTGTTCAATCCCCACGTTCCGATACCGTAATAAACGGTGTAAGTCAAACAGAACACAAAGAAAGCCGCCAAAGAACCAAAGATGGCGAGCATCAACCACCAACCTTTGTACGTTTTTTCTGTAGGACCAACTATATCATCTGTAATTTTGGTGTAGTTTTTATCTAACCCATTGATGAGCGGCTCCCTAAAATCTGATTCGTATGCGTGCATCGTTTCTAAAAATTATGTTATTCAAATTTTTTGTTCAATACTGTTTTTATGCTTTAGAAGCCTCGCGGTTTCTCACTTTCGTTAAATAAAGGACATTCGGCATCGTGTGCAATTCTTCTACCACACCGAACGCTCTTTCATCATTCATTTCTTGATGAACTCGACTTACTTTGTCGTTTCTATCGCCAAATTTAATCGCTCCGGTAGTACAAGCGTTTTCACAAGCAGTAGAAATATCTCCGTCTTTCAAAGGACGGTTTTCTTTCTTAGCACCTAATTTACCCTCTTGAATTCTTTGTACACAGAAAGAACATTTTTCGATTACCCCACGTGAACGAACAGTCACATCAGGATTCAAAACCATCCTCGTCAATGAAGATTGCAATTCTAAAGTGGTTCCTGTCATGACATCATCACCTACCCACGATTTTCCTACTTTGTTATCTGTAAAGCTATCCGCTCCTTGGAAATCGTACCAGTTAAAACGTCTTACTTTATAAGGACAGTTATTTGCGCAATAGCGAGTACCAATACAACGATTGTACGCCATTTGGTTCAAACCTTCCGAAGAGTGGTTAGTTGCCGAAACCGGACAAACGTTTTCGCAAGGCGCGTTATCGCAATGCTGACACATCATCGGTTGGAACACCACGTCTAATTTATCAGGATCTAGCGTTTCTGCTCCACCCTCAATCATTTCGTTGTATGTAAAGTAGCGGTCAATACGCAACCAATGCATTTCGCGTGAACGAACCACTTGGGCTTTACCCACAACAGGAACGTTATTTTCAATATTACAAGCTGTAACACATGCGCCACAACCAACACAACTGTTCAAGTCCACGGTCAAAGTCCAATGATGACCCGGTTTCGTGTGATCGTAATACAACGTAACCATTTTCTCTAAAATATCTGCACGATCTGTATTCCCTGCATATGGATTTTCAGCATATTCCGGCAAAGTAGTTTCTTTCACTACCCCACGTCTTTTCACGCCAGACAATCCCTTTAATACAATGTTATGGTGTGTTTGTGTAATCGCCACTTTTTGAGTTTCAGAAGTAACTTTTACCGTAGCTTTTGTCGTGTACGAAAAAGCATTACCTAACAACGGATAAGCATTTGCGCCCACTTTCAATTCATCGTGATTCACCACAGTACGACCGTAGCCCAAAGCAATACCAAAAGAACCTTCTGCTTGCCCCGGAACTGCGACTGCAGGCAATTTGATTGTTTTACCGTTTGCTGTTACCTCAACCACAGAGTAATCTTTCAACTCCAGGTCATTTTTTATGCCATTTTTCTTCGCCCAACTTATCGGAACACTTACGTAGTTATCCCAAGTTACTTTCGTAATCGGATCCGGATTTTCTTGCAAATAAGGATTATCTGCCCAAAAACCATTTCCGATATTCAACGATTCGTAGAATTTCACTTGCACCGCGTCCGTTCCTGAATAACTTGCCAATACAGCGTTGGCTGCTGTATCAACTACTCCCCCATTGAACGAAGCCTCGCTTCCTGTACCCGCCAAAACTTCACCATCATGCACCGCGATATCCCAAAATCCTTCGAAGCCTGTATATCTACTTTGTTTCGGATAGACGTTAGTATTCCAATTTTTTCTGATATACTCATAAAAATCAGGAGTTGCATTGCCAGCAAACTTCAACAACGTTTCTTGGGCTTGACGCGTATCAAATAATTTTGTGATAGTTGGCTGACCGATGTTATAAACTCCTTTTTTAGGAGAAAGGTCATTCCATGCTTCCAACCAGTGACTATCAGGCAACACGTATTGAGAAGCAACCGAAGTTTCATCTCTTCGTTCGCTGAAAGAAACCGTCAATTCCGCTTTTTTCAACGCTTCTGCCAATTTATCGGCTTGTGGATGTGTAAACAATGGATTGCTATTGTAGAAAATAACGGCTTTAATCGCACCACTGTTCAAGCCATCCAACAAGTCCAAAGCTGCTTTATCAGAGCCTTGGCGAGTGTTATATGCCGAAGCAAACGAAATTGTTTTTCCGTAATTGCCCAAGAAATCATTAATTGCGTTTACTACGATTTGTGTATTCGCATCGTTTGAACCGCTAACTACGATAGACTCGCCTTTCGCCCCCAACAATTCAGCCGCAACAGCTTTCAATTTTGCATTTTTCGGAGTTCCTCCTTTCAATGCTGTGAGTAAATCTACTGCTGCCGTTTCTTCTTCATTTGGAGTTACAGTAACACGTTTGTCCGCATTTGCACCGGTCATACTCAAAACCGATTCAATTTGAATGTGGCGCGACATTGTTTTTTTGTCTTTGCTCACTTTGCGGTTTACGGCCCAACCTGCCGAAAATTCTTCCGGAGAAACCCAAGTTCCCAAGAAGTCAGCACCCAAGCCCACTATTACCTTTGCTTTTTCAAAACTGTAAGACGGAATCGTACGCTGACCAAATGTTTTTTCGTTTGCGTCCAAAATTCCATTGTAAGAAATTGCATCGTTTACCAAATGTACTGCACCGAAAGCCGATTTGAATTCGTCAATGGCTGCTTGTGTAGATGGAGATGCGATCGTAGAAGTATAAAGAGCGATTTTCCCTCCTGCTGCTTTAACCGCTTGTAATTTCGCCAATACTTCCGCATCCGCTTTTTCCCAAGTGATTTTTTCATTTCCACGATATGGTGCTGTATAGCGCGCACCATCATACAAACTCAACACGGAAGCCTGCGCTCGTGCACTGCTTCCTCCTTTATTGATAGAAGATAATTTATTCCCGTCAATTTTAATCGGACGTCCCTCGCGAGTGCGAACCACTACCGAAGCAAATTCTCCTCCCTGAATAAATGCAGAAGCATAATAGTTGGCTACGCCCGGAGTTACCTCTTCGGGTTTCAACGCATAAGGAATCGATTTGCGAACAGGTGTTTCGCAGGCTGAAGCGATAGTAGCGGCTGTAACGCTAAATCCAAGCATTTTTAAAAAGTCTCTGCGATTGGTTGCGCCTTCTGTTACAATCGGTTCGGTAACCGCACTCAACACCGGCAAATCATTCGCAAATTCTTTTTCTGCCTTCGCTACGAAAGCAGGATTTTGCTCCAACTCTTCAATTCCTTTCCAATATTGTTTTTCCATATTTATTGGGGTGATATTCCTTTAAAAATTCTTTTTCCTTTGGGATTCAGTTCAGCTTTTAATAGTGACATTTCGCACATTCCGTACCACCGATTTTCTCTACGGTCACTTTGTCAATCTCTTTATTTTTCAATTGCTCGTGCAATTTTTCATACGTGCTGTAGTAGTTATTCCCTGCAAACTGTACTTCCGTTTGACGGTGACAGTTCACGCACCAACCCATTGAAAGCGGTGCAAACTGATACAACTCGCGCATCGTTTCCACAGGTCCGTGACACGTTTGACAAGCTACTTTCCCTGCTACAACGTGTTGAGAGTGATTGAAGTAAACATGGTCAGGAAGGTTGTGAATACGTACCCACTGAACAGGTTTTGCAGGTTTTGTGTAAGCCTGAGTTTTCACATCCCAACCCACTGCATCGTAGATTTTCGCGATTTCTTCTGTACCGTACAATGATCCCTTCTGAACGTTTTTGTGACAATTCATACAAGTATTCAATGATGGAATGCCGGCTGTTTTTCCTTTCGCTGCTGAAGAGTGACAGTATTGGCAGTCAATTTTATGTGTTCCTGCGTGCAAATCGTGCGGGAATTTAATCGGCTGTGTCGGTTGGTATCCTTGTTGGCGACCCAAGCGAATTGCACTATCTGCCAACTGAAAACCACCCCAAACAAGTGCAATTAAAACTACAGCAATGATGAATTTCGTATTCTTATAAAAAGGCGTTGATTTTGTTTCAACTCCACCTTGTGCTTTTTCTACAGCACGGTCTAATTTCTTAGTAATTCCGACCAAGATAGCCGCTAAAACAAATAACAATCCAATAAATAAATACAATACCGTATTATCTTCTTTTGGCTCTTCGCCCGCTTTCGGTGCAGTAGCTTCAGCAGGTTTTGCTGCCGAACCTAACGTAGAATTATCTACATATAATAGAATCTTGTCAATATCTTCGTCTTTCAATGTCGGGAACAAGTTCATTTGCGATGGTGAGAAATTACCCATCTCTACCGCATAAGCATACTTTGCATTTACCGGAGTATTCCAGTTTTTAATCCAAAGATACAACCACTCTTTGCCTGATTTCCCTTGGTGGCTGCCTGCCGCCTCCCAGCGACCCAAAACCCCAGCAAGCGCAGGGCCGGTCCCCGCCTGTGTCGGGTTGTGGCAGCTTGCGCAATTCGCTTTAAACAATGCTTTTCCTTCAGCTACTTGCGCAGCATCAACGGCATAAGCCGAAGAAGCCATCAACAAAAAAAGTGCTGAAAATACCGTTGTAATCGTGTGTTTGGCTGTTCGCCAGTGTATTCTATTAACCATCTTCAATGCTATTGTCATGGATTTGTCAAAAGACGGGGCAAATATATATGCGATTAAGACAAAAACAAGCACTTTGGAAATTTAATTTTCGGTGATGTCTATTCGTTAAAACACAACAAGCATAAGCATTTATAGGACTTCCAAGTCTAATTAGAGCGATTCTAAATTTCGCAAGTTATCCACAACCAATTCAAAATGTAGTGATAAAACCGAAGATGGTCAAAAAAACACGGAGGGAAAAAAAGAACTTCTCCTTTAATCAGTGACCTCTTCCGGAAAGAATTATGAACTGGGTGAAAAAAACGAGCAGTTTGTCAATGCAAAAGCCAATGATATAGTTGTCTGACGTAACGCCTCTTTCTTATGAGGCTCACTGGGCGCAAGTGTTTTCTACTTATTTATCATCTATCATCTCGAGGCTCGAAACAATCTTCAAATAGTGATTCAAGTCGAAACGAGGTGCAATCAACAAGCCATTACAACGGCTTTATCGCCTCGGAAATAAAGAGTCCTGATTCGGCAGGAAAAGCATATAAACTGAAATGGTCTCCCGGAATTTCCGTAAACGGTTCATCGGGAACAAATAAAATACGGTCTTTCAGTGCATGCAAACGCAACAGTTCTTTATACTGCGGACGTTCCAAAGAAGTAATAATATTTAGCATTTTCAAAACATACGCTTTATCAAACGAATCATACGTGTCCATAAGTAGTTTTACAGCCTCGTAACTTGACTTACACTCATACTTTTTCAGAAAAATCTTTTTCACAAACGAAGCATAATATAAGCCCGAGTTTACAATGAATCTGCGTAGACAACGGTATTTAATAATATTGTGCCCACCCACTTTTTCAAACGAAGTAAAGGCTGAAAGCAATACCACCGGATTCTGCAAAAAGTGATTCACCCAAGCCGCCAGCCAGCCGCCAGTTGATTGTCCGATAATAATATCATTCGGCTCAATTCCGTAATACGCAATCAGCTTCGGTACAAAGTCCGCTACCGCAAATTTATCATCTGGAAACTGTGCCAACACCGGTCGATAGTCCGCATATTTATATTCAAATGTTTTCGGCAGCTCCGCTAAAAGCGGAGGAAAGATTTGTTCGTTTTCCATAAAACCCGGGAAAAGCCAAACACGTTTCATTTTTCGCGATATTTAAACGCAAGTATATCTCTAATTAATTGAAAATAAGAGAAAATATTGAGTAGCGCAAAATTTGAACAATTCCGGCATTTCGCCTATCATTGTCCTATTCTCAAATCGTCAAATCGTCAAATTGAAAATCATTTTCACCGGCTCTGAATCTACCGCCAAAACCACAATTTCCGAACAGTTGGCAAAGCAACTCGGATTCGCCCACATGGCTGAATTTGCAAGAAGCTACATCAATAAATTGCAAGGCAAAACATACACCTATGAAGATGTCATAGCGATTGCCGAAAAACAAAGAGAAATCGAAGAAATGGCGGCAAAAAACGAGCAGATTACTTTATTTGATACCGATATGCTGACGCTGAAAATTTGGCTGCAATACTATGGTTGGCCGTTGCCGAATTGGATGAATGATTTTATAGAAAAACACCAAGCCGATTTATACTTACTGATGCAACCAGACATCGCTTGGCACCCCGACCCGCAACGCCAAACTCCGCACGATAGAGAAAAATTATTTGCCATTTACGAAAACGAATTGCAACAACTCAATGCCAACTACCGCATCATTTCAGGCGTTGGAGAAACGCGAGTTGAAAATTGCAGGCGCGCAATCGAAGATTTTTTAACTCATAGATAATGCAGATTTTCGCAGAATCATTTTTCGTAAAGACACTAAGCTTTTTCACTTT
>JAEYZB010000229.1 GCA_023428205.1 Bacteroidota bacterium
CAATCAGGTGTGGTGCGTTCGTTTGACTTTCTCGCTAGTGCCAATGGGAAAACATTATTTGCCTTAGATTCGATGGATGTTGTGATTGATTATGTGAATGCTCACGACAATGCGATAGGTCTTTTGCCTTACGCAAAATTCAGCGATGAGTTTAATCCTGAAATGCAGCAATTAATGACTAAAATCAAAATTATTCCTTTGGAAATTACCGATTCTTCGGGGCAAAAACTTCGTATTTCCGCTTCGCAATCTGAAATTGCACTGAACGATTATCCATTGATTCGTCCGATTAACTATATCATCGCAAATCCTAAGGAGACCGCGAGTAGAAACTTCATTAGCTTTTTGTACAAAAATCGTGGAGCAAAAGTTTTTTTGAAAGCCGGATTGATTCCTGCTATCATGCCCGGACGGGACATCATCATAAAAAATGACGCAATTGACGTTAAAAAAGAGTAACTTCGCGTTCTTTTTTAAACCACAACACACAATAAAAGTATAGAAGATTATATAATTGATTTCAAAAATGATACAAAACACCATGATGAAACACTTTTTTCAAGTAGCCTTAATTGGGGCAACACTCACAGCCGGAGCGCAAAATCTTGAAAGCGCGAAGAAGGACATAGAAAACGAAAATTATTACAGAGCAAAGAATACCTTGACGAAACTGTTGAGTGACCCTGCTTCCGACAAAAGTATAGTGTCCTATTATTTAGGGAATGCTTATTTGAAAACAGACGATGCAGACTCCGCGAAAATTTTCTACGCAAAATTAGGGGAAACCAACAAAACGGCTTACGGTTATTTAGCCAATGGGCGTTTGGCGTTGTTGAAAAAAGACTTTAATGCTGCGAAAGAATTGTTTGAAAAAGCCGCTATCACTTCGCGCAATAAAAACACGGAAGTGTTATATCAAATCGGTGATGCGTGGTACAAACCGGAAGCGATTGATTTGAAGGAAGCGATTTACAACTTTGAGCAGGCATGGAAGGTAGATGCTAAAAATTCTACGAACACATTGGCTTTGGGTGATGCCTATTTGGATAATAACGAAGGCGGAAAGGCGATGAGCAAATACGAAAGTGCTGCGGAACTCAATCCTAAACTGACGATGGCACACATTAAAATCGGACGTTTGAATGTTCGCGCCCGCATATACGATGATGCGATTACGGCTTACAAAAAAGCAGTAGAGTTAGAGCCGGAAAATGCCTTGGCACATAAAGAATTGGGTGAAGCCTATTATCTTTCTAAAAAATACGATTTAGCGAAACCGGAATTGAAACGCTATACGGAATTGGCACCGGAAGATGTGAATGCTAAAACAAATTTCATTTCGTTCTTGTTCCAGTTGAAAGAATATGAACAAGCCGCTAACGAAGCGTTTGAATTGCTGAAAGAAGATTCTACGAATTATATTTTGCTGCGTAGTTTGGCATATTCCAATTATGAGTTGAAACGTTATCAAGATGGTTATGCTTATGCTCAAAAATTTTGGGAAATGGCTGACCCTAAGAAAGTGCGTGCTGCGGACTATATTTATTCAGCACGTTTAGCCGCTCAAACAGGTGATACGGCAAAAGTGTTTTCGTACTTCGCTCCTGCGATTGCAGCCGATAGTAATAATGCCGATCTTCAAGGTGAATACGCTAAAGCCTTATACTCTGCCAAACGTTACGAAGAAGCAGCGGCACAATACGCAATCAAAAATGCAAAATTTGGAGCCAGTTCTTTAGATCTTTACTATTGGGGACGTGCCAATTTTTCGGCTAAAAAATATGCAGATGCAGATACAGCCTTTGCATTGTTTGCTGAAAAAAATCCAACTTCACCGGACGGCTGGTTATGGCGTGCGAAATCTAAAAATGCGATTGAATTGGCTAATAACGAAGGTGAAATAAAAGAAGCAACGGCACTTCCTTTCTATGAAAAATATATAGAAATCGCGCAAGCTGATCCTGTACGCAACAAAAGCAATTTGATTGAAGCATATCAGTATTTGGGAATCTATTTCCAAAACATCAGCGACAAAACGAATGCGAAAGCAAATTTAGATAAGGCGGTACAGTTAGACCCGAATAACGAGTTTACCAAAGAGTTGTTGAAAGGGTTGTAAAAAACGAGCAGGACTATATAAAAAAGAGCGGTGGCTGAGATTCTCGAAGCTAACGCTCTTTTTTTATGCAAATAACTCTTCCTGTTTAGTCGTGAGTTCCTGATATAGTTTGTGGATTTCCGGTTTCATATTTGATACATCTAAATTTACCAAACTTAAAATTTCAATCAGACTGTTGATTTTGGCATCAATAGGATGGAATTTATTTACGACTACCACTTTTTTGTTTTCAAGCACACAAAACCCTGAATTGAAAGTGCCCTTTTCATAACGCACGGTGTAGCCTCCGGCAGTGAAAATGTCCTCAATTTTATGGAGTGTATGAGCGTTTGGGCGAAGCATTACGTTCTTAATTATGAAACGAAATTACTTTGTTTATTTTTAAACCGCGATGAAAAAACAAACACTGTGGATAATTCTTTTGGGTGGAATCCTTATAATGCCTTTTTCGGGACATTCTCAGGCAGTAGAAGTGAAAGACGGCTCGTTGATTATTGACCTGAAACCTGAAAAAAAGAAAAAAGAAACCCGCGAATTTGTGTCGCCTGACGAAGATCCTACCGAACATGCGGTTCTTCAAGACCAAAAAAAGAAGCTGGAACGAGAAGAAGAGGACGTAAATCTGAGTAAAGAAAGTCTCTTCAAAGGTATTTTCAGCGCAGGAATGAATATTTGCCAGGTGGATGGTGACCAAGAGGCGGGCTATAAAAAAGTAGGCGCTTATGTAGGTGTTGGAACACTCGTGAAATTTCACAAAAACTTTTCGGTGAGTTTAGAAATGGTGTACTCTATGCGTGGCGCAAAACCACACTACAATACACTTACGACCAATGCTCGAAATCAATTTGATATTAGTTACGATTATTTGGATATTCCGCTAAGTTTGAACGTTCACGATAAAAAATTCGTGATGTTTGGCGTGGGGCTGAGTTTAGGAGCAATGATGCGCTACAAAGAAACATCTCCGTTTGGTAATCCTGCTCCCGACACGTTGAGTCTTTACACAAGTTATCAAACTCCGCGCAAATTTGATTTGGCATTTCAGACAGGTTTTTCCTTTCTCATCAAGCGGGTTATTGGTGTGGGCGTTAAGTTCCAATATTCGCTGCTGAGTTTGCGCCCGTCTTACGGTGTATCCAAAATCAAAGGTCAATACAACAATCTGTTTACGTTTCGTCTTACCTACGTTTTAGACCCGAAGCTCTTGAAAAATCAGAAAAAGAAACGCTAATTCAATGTCGGCAAGAATGCCAAACAATGAGTTAAATGTGGTTTAATAGTGCATAACTCCTTACGCCTTTTTTATAGTTTTGACAAAAATTTAACCTCATGCAAAGAGATACTGCCATTTTTGATTTGATTGGTAAAGAGCTGCACCGCCAACGCGAAGGGGTGGAGCTGATTGCTTCTGAAAATTTTACTTCCCAGCAGGTAATAGATGCGATGGGAAGCTGTCTAACGAATAAATATGCTGAAGGTTTGCCGGGCAAACGCTATTACGGAGGCTGTCAGTTTGTAGATGAAGTGGAAAACTTGGCGATTGAGCGCGTGAAAAAACTCTTTGGTGCCACTTGGGCAAACGTTCAGCCTCACTCAGGGGCACAAGCCAATGCTGCTATTTATTTGGCCTGTTTAAATCCGGGCGAAAAAGTATTAGGCTTCAATCTTTCACATGGCGGACACTTGACGCACGGTTCACCGGTGAATTTTTCAGGGAAAATTTATGTACCTACTTTTTACGGTGTAGAAAAAGAAACGGGCTTGATTGATATGAATAAAGTGCGCGAAGCTGCTTTGAAGGAACGCCCGAAACTAATTGTTTGCGGAGCTTCTGCTTATTCTCGCGATTGGGATTATGCGGCTTTCCGTTCGATAGCCGATGAAGTAGGCGCGATTTTGTGGGCAGATATTGCGCACCCTGCAGGGATGATTGCGGCAAAACTGCTAAACGACCCGATGCCACATTGCCACGTAATTTCTACCACTACGCATAAAACTTTGCGCGGCCCTCGCGGTGGTTTGATTATGATTGGAAAGGATTTTGAAAATCCGTTTGGTGAAAAAACATTGAAAGGCGAATTGAAATCATTCTCGGCAGTACTTGATGGTGCCGTTTTCCCGGGAATTCAAGGCGGACCTTTGGAGCACGTGATTGCTGCGAAAGCTGTAGCCTTTGGCGAAGCGCTGACCGATGAATTTGTAACCTATCAAAAACAAACGAAAGCAAATGCAAGTGCATTAGCGAATGCTTTGGTGGAAAAAGGATTTCAAATCATTTCAGGAGGAACGGATAATCACCTAATGCT
>JAEYZB010000233.1 GCA_023428205.1 Bacteroidota bacterium
AGCCACGCACCTGTGCAGCCGAGCGGGTGCCCGAGCGCAATTGCACCACCATTCACATTCACGAGTTCAGGGTTCAAATTCAGTTCGCGGATAACGGCCAACGATTGCGAAGCAAAGGCTTCATTCAACTCAAACAAATTGATGTCGTTCAATGTCATGCCCGCTTGTTTCAAGGCTTTTGGCACTGCCGCCACAGGACCGATACCCATGATCGTTGGGTCAACACCTGCCGAAGCTGCCGTAATCAAACGAGAGATAGGCTTCAATCCTAATTCGTTTACCATTCTTTCACTCATCACCACCACAAAAGCCGCGCCATCGCTTGTTTGCGAGGAATTTCCAGCGGTTACGCTTCCTTTCGGATTGAACGCTGGTTTCAATTTCGCCAAGCCTTCGAGTGACGTTTCCGGACGCGGACCTTCGTCTGCACTTACCGTAAATTTGCGCGATTTCTTTTTGCCATCTTCGAAGTAAACTTCTTCTACTTCAACCGGCACAATTTCTTCCGTAAATTTTCCCGCGTTGATTGCTGCAATTGCTTTTTGATGTGACGCTACAGAAAATGCATCTTGGTCTTCGCGCGTTACACCATATTTTTTTGCCACCTCTTCAGCCGTCAAACCCATTCCGATATAATAATCAGGATGGTCTTTTGCGATAGTGTAATTCGGCACCGTTTTGTAGCCAACAGTCGGCACAAGCGACATAGATTCTGCCCCCCCCGCGATGATACATTCCGCCATTCCTGTACGGATTTTAGCCGTTGCCATAGCGATAGTTTCCACCCCTGAGCCGCAGTAACGATTCACACTCACTCCTGCAACAGACTGCAAACCTGCACGAACGCCAATCCAACGCGCCATCTGCAAACCTTGTTCCGCCTCGGGAACTGCATTTCCGACAATCAAATCATCAATGCGTGTAGGATCTAACTGTGGCAAGGTTTCCAATAATTTTGTGATAACCGCATGTGATAAATCCACAGGCGTAGTAAAGCGAAAACCGCCTCTTTTTGATTTGCCGATTGGGGTTCTGAACCCTGCGACAATATATGCTTCTTGTAATGCCATAACCTTATATTTTTTGAGTTTTACAATTTGAATTTAAGAAGTTGTTGGTTGTTAGTCATTGGTTATTGGGAATTCCCAACAACTAATGACCAATAACCATTTTAGTTACGAAGTGGTTTCCCTTTTGTCAAAATTGATTGAATACGCTCCAACGTTTTCTTTTCGCCACACAAACTCAAGAATGCTTCGCGTTCCAAATCCAATAAATAATCTTCGGTCACTTTTGTTGCTGTAGAAAGGTCGCCACCGCACAGAACATACGCGATTTTACGGGCAATTTTCTCATCGTGTTCCGAAGCAAAACCACTCACGCGGAAAGATGCTGCACCTGAATACAAGGCAGCCAAACCTGTACGTCCCAATACTTCCACATCTGAACGTTTTTGCGGCTGTGTGTAACCTGCGTTATACAATTCCAACGCGCGTTCTTTCGCCACTGCGATATGACGGTCTGCGTTCAATACTACGATGTCTTTTTTCTTATCTAAAATTCCATTTGCAAATGCTTCGTATGCCGAAGTAGAAACTTTTGCCGTAGCAATGTTTGTGAAGCGTTCTGCCAAAGTCGGGATTTGCGCATCACCGACAAAATACGCATCAGAAGCGCGAACAGCAAATTCTTTGGTTCCGCCACCTGCCGGAATCAAACCCACACCTACTTCTACCAATCCGGTGTACAACTCCGCCTGAGCAACCGCAGAATCTACGTGCATCGTAAATTCACAACCTCCACCCAAAGCCAAAGCCTTCGTTGCTGCAATAACCGGAATGGAAGAGAAACGAGTACGCGTTACCGTGTTTTGGAAATAACGGATTGCGAAATCTAATTCGTCCCAATCTTCTTCCACTGCCATCATAAAAATCTCCGCCAAGTTTGCCCCTGCCGAAAAGTTTTCGCCTTCGTGTCCAAGCACTACGCCTTTCCAGCCTTCGTTTTCCGCAATGTCAATTCCTTTGTTGATTGCCGCCAAAACATCATTCCCTAACGAGTTCATTTTTGTGCTCCAAGAGATATTCAACACGCCATCACCCAAATCATCAATACGTGCTCCCGCATTTTTGAAAATCGGTGTTGATGAAGATTGAATGTCCGACAAAATAATGAACGATTCACGACCCGGAATCGCTTTATACGATTTAGTCGGAATGTCATAGTATTTTCGTTTACCATTTTCAACTTTATAGAACGTAGTATTTCCTGCCGCTAAAAATTCTTCTACCCAAGCAGCCACTTTCAAGCCGTCTGCTTTAATACCTTCTACTATTTTTTGTACACCGATTGCATCCCATTGCTCGAAAGGCCCCAATTGCCAACCGAAGCCTGTGCGCATGGCATCGTCAATTTTATAAAGTTCATCAGAAATTTCAGGAATGCGCAGGGCAACATAAGAAGAAACGTAGTTCGTCAGTTTACGCAAGAAATCACCGTGTTTATCTTTTGATTTTGAAACTGCCACCAAGCGTTGTTTCAAATCTTCCACCGTTTTACCGATTTCAATAGTAGCCGATTTCGGTCTGCTTTGCGGTTCGTATTCAAGCGTTTTCCAGTTCAAAGTCGAGAACGCTTTTTTGCCGTCAGGCGTTTTGTCTTTGCGTCCGAAACCTTGACCTGCTTTATCGCCAATCCATTTATTTTCTTCCATTTTTGCAATGAATCCCGGCACCTTGAAAAGTTCGCGCTGTTCATCATTTGGTAAGCCGTCATAGGCTCCTTTCATTACTTTTATCATGGTGTCCAAACCAACCACATCCGTTGTGCGGAAAGTTGCTGATTTTGGTTTTCCGATTAATGTTCCTGTCAATGCATCTACTTCATCCACCGTCAAATCAAAATCCTGAATCAATTTGATAACCGCAGCTATACTGAAAACGCCCACACGGTTAGCGATAAATGCCGGAGTATCTTTACACAATACCGTTTGTTTTCCCAAGAACAAATCGCCATACGACAACAAGAAGTCCGTTACTTCCGGATTCGTTTCAGGAGTTGGAATAATTTCCAACAAACGCAGATAGCGCGGAGGATTGAAGAAATGCGTTCCGGCAAAGTGAGCGCGGAAATCATCGCTTCTGCCTTCTGCCATCAAATGAATCGGAATTCCCGAAGTGTTTGAGGTAATCAACGTTCCGGGTTTGCGGAATTTTTCGATGCTTTCGAATACTTTTTGTTTGATGTCCAAACGCTCCACCACGACCTCAATAATCCAGTCTGCTTGCGAAACCAATTTCAAATTGTCTTCCAAGTTACCGGTCGTAATGCGGCTTGCAAACGCTTTGTCGTAAACAGGACTTGGGTTGCTTTTCAAAGCAAATGCCAATTCATCGTTCACTTTTTTATTGCGCAACGCAGGTTTTTTCGCGTCTTCTTCGCTCAAACCGGGTGTGACAATGTCTAACAAAAATACTTTCACGCCAATGTTTGCAAAATGCAAAGCAATGCGCGAACCCATTACTCCCGCACCGATTACCGCAACGGTTTTAATGTGGCGTTGTTTTGCCGGTGTTACTTTTACCGGAGATTGTGTTGTGACTGTTGCTCCCATACTTTTTTATTTATTGTTCAATTAGTGAGTCCTCATTTCCGTCAAAAACGGGGAAACGAAATTAAACGCATTTTTTTATCGACCAAACGTTTGGTAAAATTATTTTACTTTTTTGATGGATTTGAACTAAGAAAGAGGGAAGTCTCCGATTATGCTTGCTGTAAACCGCCCGTGTGAATGGCTAAAATTTTTGTACCTCGTGGGAATGCGTTTTTTGCCACCATATCTAAAATCCCATAGAGCATTTTCGATGTGTAAATTGGGTCAAGTAATATGT
>JAEYZB010000236.1 GCA_023428205.1 Bacteroidota bacterium
AACCGAAGAAAATGGCGTTAAGCTTTATAGCGGAAAACTGGTAATAGCGAAATGATAAAAAGGGGGTGTGTAATAGTAGTTTTTATGCTTTACTCTTCCGCATTCACTTTTATTCTGCCGGTTACGCGCTTGATAGTGTAGTCCGTAAATGTTTGGTTAGACTCCATGCCGTTTCCCATAATGATTTCATCGGCAGTTGTGATTTTGACAAACGCATTGGAGTATATCAGTTTTTGACTTTCGTCCCAAATCAATTCTTCTGTGTTGAGTTTTTCCCCTTTTTCATTTACCACCTGTACATCGTTTCGCGCGGTCATTAGTGATGAGCCGTCTTGCATAGTGGCGTATTTCGCAGTCATGGTTGTGCCAACGATTCCTGCTTCGTTATAGAACTCCACTTTGATTCCGTTCGGAAATTCCATGTATGGTTTTTCGGTATTGAAGCGCAGTAATGTAGGCGCATGTGCTTTAATTTTATTTTCACCCAACGATGAATAAACAATGTCTATTTCTTTGCCTTCTTCAATATTCACATTCGCACGACTGGTCACCAATCGCGCTTCGTCTAAATCATTTTTACACGAGCACAAAAACAGAAGTGGTAGAAAAAAACAAGCACGTTTCATCATGTACTGTTAACCCTTATCCATTGATAATTGTTTAGTCAAATTTGCGCTTCTGAAACCATTGAGCGTTGAACACCAAGCCGAGTGTGATACGGTAGTACGTTTCAGAAATCAGTGTTTTGTTTTGTGGAATGCGCGAACCGATATCGCCCATTAAATAGATTTGGCAAAAGTCGTTGAAGCCAACGCGTTCGCGTCCGAAAAGGAACGGAAAGGTAATCCCCAATGTGCCTCCATAGGCTTGCAACGATGAATTGTTTGCCAACACTTCAGGTTTTTCTACATAGAATCCAACTTTGTAATTGATGCGTTTCAAAAACTTTCCGGTGAAATCGGGCGTGATTCCTGCACCAAACGAAAACCGCCAACTGTTGGCAAGCGCGCCATTATTCAAATCGGAAGAATAAGAACTCCAGTGCGTGTATTTAAAATCTGCACCGACTATCCACCAGTTTTCGTTGCCCACCGTAAACCCAACACCCAATTTATACGGTAAAACCATTTTGCCTTTTTTATCGCCAACCGTCAGCGGAGTATCTATCGGCACTTTTCCGCCATCAGCGTTAATGTAATATCGCTCCCAATAACTCGAGGTGGTAGTAGTTGCAGGCGATTGGCTGTGTCCGTAAATTCCGGCCGTAACAAAGATGTCGGTTTTATATCGGTTTTCTTCGGTGTGTTTAGCAATTCGTTTTTTGTATTGAATGCCGACATCATACAAAAACCCGCTTACGCGCATAGACGTGTTGTTGCGCACATTAAAAGCCTCCAGCGAATCGGTAAATTCATAGCCTTTGTAGTAGCTGTTTTTGCCAAACAAATAACCCAAGTTTACCCCGATGGAAAAATCTCCGATTTTATATGCCGTGCCCAAATATAGTTTGTACAACGACCCGCTGCCTTGATAAAGTTTTGAGGTATCGACAAACTGTTCTGCAAAGGTATAGTTTGTGGTGGCGTATGGCAGCAAGCCAACACTCAAGCCCCACACACCGCGCTTTAGCGGAAGCCCGACCGCTAAATGGTTGATGGTTCCGTAAGCGCCATTATAACTGGAATCGCGGGTTGCAATGGTACTTAAATCTACACTCGCTCCGGTTTCAAACGTTGTGAATATCAGTTCGGAATAAGACGCGGGATTTTCGGGATTCAAACTATACGCACTGCGCACACCGCCCGTAATTTCGCCCATGGCTTTATTGCTTGAAAAAACTTCGGGGCGCAAAAACCCTAAACCGAAGCGGGAATATGGCGATGTGGTCTGCGCATTATTTTTGTTCACGAAAACAAGCGCGAAAGCTATCGCGAAAAAGTAACGAAAAGTATTAGTCTGCATTCTGCCGCAAAATATAATTTAATCCTTCCAACACTAACGAAGGGCTGACAAATATGTTGTTTTTAAGTCGAGAAGCCAAAAAAGCGGCATCTCCACCGCAAATTACGGTGTTTAATTTCTCATATCGCGTCAAATATTGACAGATGGTTCCATCTATTTCTGCCGCCAAACCATTGGCCGCTCCACTCAACATCGATTCGGTTGTGCTTTTGCCTATCAAAGGAATATCTTTTTGTTTATTCAACGTTACCTTCGGCAGTTTGGCAGTAAATTTTTGCATCGCTTCCAGTCGCATATTCAATCCCGGAGAAATGCTTCCACCTAAAAATTCATTGTGTTTATTCACAAAATTATACGTCACGCAGGTTCCTGCCGTAATCACCAAAATATCCTGATGCGGAAAAATTTGCGCCATCCCTGCGGCAGCTGCAATGCGGTCACTGCCGAGCGTTTCGGGCGTTTCATAAGCTAAAATAAACGGCAAGTGAAGATGGTGCGACAAGGTGATATATGGAATAGCGTGCGACTCTAACCAATTTGAAATGATAGCATCGCGGGTAACGGAAGAAATGATGGCGTGCTTAATCAATTTCGGATTGACATTCAACAGCGCTTTAATGCCTGTGTCTTGCAACACTAATTCATTTTCTTTGAACCAACCAAATTTTACAAAACTGTTTCCTATGTCTATGCAAAGATTCATTCCTTCGGGATGCGGGTTAATCTTGTTTGAGCGGCAAAGATATTTCTTTTACTCGCCTTCCGTCATAATACAACACAATTAATGCCATTTTGTATCGCGGGTGAATTTCACGCACATACTCTTCTTTTACTTTTTCATAATCGGTAGTCGGACCTAAAAGATATTTGTACTTGCCGTTTTCCAACAGCACTTCGTAACCTTTCAAGTGCGTGTAATAGGTGGTGTCAATCGGGATTTTATGTGCCAACTCATAAAACTGAATTCGGTAAATGGTATCTGAGGTCACCTCTCGTTGCACTTTCGGTCGTGGCGCCTCCGTTGGCTTCAGTTTGCGGTGGTCGTAGGGATTGTAGCGATTATTCATGGGCGAGTTAGTCAAATAAGCAGAAGCTTCCACATTTTTCACCACAAAGTCGGTAACATTATATTGTATCTCATCACAAAAACGTCCCATGGTGCTTCGTGTATCAAACAGTGCTTTTCGCATTTTGATTTTTTCTTTTTCCGACAACACACTATCCATCAAATTGAACTTTTCTACTGCTGCCATCGGCAATACATACAAACGGCTTTTGTCTGGCGAGGTATCGTAATAATTCCAAACAGGAATAAAGCCGATGTCGCCTTCTTTCACTTCTCCCGTGAAATTGTTTTTAAGAATTTCGATATCCAATATCGCGCCTTTTTTATCGCGCTCCTCTTTACTTCCTGTCAGCAAATTTCCAAGTGAATAGGCCACCAATCCTGTTTTGAATTGTTTGCGGAAGTAATAGCCTCTTCTGTCAATTTTTTGAATGGCATTCGGGAATGTTCCCACCACAATATTTGCGCCTTGCTCCAATAAAAAATGCGCAAAATCCTCTTGCGACAGCGAGGGGTACTCCTGAAAATTTTGCCCCCAATCTAAGTACACAATAACATAATCCGGATTTTGGTCACGGGCAATTTTCATATCGCGTTCCACTAAGTCTCGATCTATCTCATTAATCAGAAAATCGGAAGAAATGGACGAGCGCTTTTCTATCGGCTCACAGTAATTCAGTATCGCCACCTTAAATCCTTTGCGCTCTATAAAGCGGGGATAATAGCCTCCTCGCTGCGCATTGTCAATAAACGCTCCGGAGGTTTGCACATCAAAAACGCCCAATGCACGCTGCGTTCGCAACAATCCTTTTTTATCAATGTGTGCCGTGTTTTCATTCGCCAACATCACATTATTGATGCCTGAATACTTTAGAGATAGCGCAAATTCATCGGGAGCCGAATAGGGTGAAATTAAACTCCCGGTGAATGACGTTTTCAATTGCGCAAGAACGATGTCTCCCAAATTCAAAATTGGATTGATATTTCGCAATTCGTGGGAAAAATCGTAGCGTTTTGTTTTAGGGTCGTAGGCTTCTTTTATCTGCGCTTCCGTCTTGTAAATGTTTCCGGCAATTACAATATGGAGTTTTCGAAAAGAATCCATTTCCGATTTCGGCTCATTTTCCGAATAATCTAAAATACGAAACTTCGTTCGCTGTGCATCGGCAGAAAAAACACTGCAGAAAAACACAAAAAACAAAACATAAACGAGTCGGCAGGAGTTATTCATGTACTAAGTCAATAATCGCTTTGTTTTCTACAATTTGTGTTCGTTTTTCTGACCCCTTTGCGAGCAGAATCATTGCTTTGGCAACGGTTTCTGCTTCTATGCCCTGATAGCGCGGAACGATAAATTTGAAAATATTATTCAGCCTCTTCGCGATTTTTTCACCGAATCTTTTTTCGTTTCGTTCGCCCAAAAGCAAGGATGGTCGTAAAATAATGTTTCGGTCAAAATCCAGTGCTGTAATTGCGGCTTCCAATTCTCCTTTGGTTTTCGGATAAAACAGCAACGAACCGGCATCAGCTCCTACCGATGAAATCAAAACGTGTGTTTGCGCACCGTTGTTTTTTGCGGCTTTCGCCACTTCATAAGCATAGGTAAAATCTACTTTATAAAACGCTTCCTGCGAACCCGCTTTCTTTATCGTTGTGCCGATTGCCGAAAAAACATGGTCTGCTGCGCACACTTCTGCCAACTGCTGCAGATTATCAAAATCTACTACATGGTTCAATAGTTTTACATGCTCAAAGCCCAAAGAATTTCTGCTTAATGCAATCACTCTGTCATAATATTTATCCTCAAGCAACTGTTGTAAACAATGCCAGCCCACTAATCCTGATGCCCCAACAACTAATGCTGTTTTCATTTTATCTCCCGAATTGAACGACCAAAGTAAAAGAAGTTTTGGATTGTGGCCTTGAGAAAAGTAAACACGTCCCGAGAAATTGACTAATTAATTATCCCTGTCGCGCAAAAACTCCGCTAAATCGCGCAGCGGTTGTTTCCCGCTTTCCGCCACATCAATTCCTGCTAGTTTTTGGGGCCCCTCACAAATCTCCTGAAAAAACGCGCAGGATTCTGTTTTTTACGTTTAGTCAGGCTTGATGGTTTCTGTATGAAAATTAATATACTGTTTATCAGTAACGTGTGTGTCTGTTTATGTTGAAAGACGGATGTATTGCAACAAATATTCTATATCTTCGTAATACCCTTAAAGCGAACTCTTATGAAAACACAACTTTTACTTATCTCTATATTTCTACTGATGCTTTCAGTAGGTTGCGAAAAAGACCCCCAAAATAATAACATAGTTATTCCTCCTACAGATACATTTCCGAAGAATGTCGAATTTGAAATTATAAAAGAGGGCGGGAAGAGTGGACACTATGGAAATAAGGCAAAACATGTTTGCGTTGTGAATACGGATACTGCTTGGACGACAATGCAAAATCGTGTGGGAGCAACCATCGACTCCCCGATAAACTTTGACAGCAGTACTGTTATTGTAGTATTTAGCCAATACTGTGTGTCGGCTCCATCGACAATTGATATTGTGAACATAACAGCATTTCAAGATTCCGTTGTTGTGAAAGAAGAAAGCTCTAGCTGTGGTCCATATTTAATCCCTTCTCAAGGGTATCAAATGGCAAAAACCCGAAAATTAACTAAGGCGTTTGTACTCAAAGAAAATTGAGGTGTCTTTAGAATACAATGTAAAAACAGCCAAGTTTGTAACTCGGCAAGTATAAAAACCTCAAAGAACTCTTTCGGTAAGTTACAAGCTTACCTTATTTCTGTCACAAGTTAGCCGCGCACAATACCTCGCTTAAACATGCGACAGCAGAGGAAATAATAAATGGTCCGAAAAAACGAGCAGGATTTTTCCTTTCTTTGTGCGAATGAAAATCACATTGCTACTTCTTGGAAAAACCTCACTGAAACCTGTTGCGGAACTGATGGAGGTTTACGCGAATAAAATCAAACATTACACTTCGTTTGAAGTGGTGGTGATTGATAATTCTGCGATTCGCTCGGAACAGCCCGAAGCGGTGAAAGAAGCTGAAGCGAAACTGATTTTGAAAAAAATCCAATCGAGCGATTCGGTGATTTTGTTAGACGAAAACGGTAAAACGTTTGACAGTATTGGCTTTTCCAATCAATTGCAAGCGTGGCAGAATGCGGGCAAAAAACATATTGTGTTTATCGTTGGCGGAGCATTCGGCTTTCACGAAACGGTTTACAAACGTGCCGAAATGAAAATCAGTCTTTCGCTGATGACCTTTTCACATCAAATTATTCGTCCTGTTTTTATGGAGCAACTCTACCGCGGCTTTTCTATCTTGAAAAATGAGCCATACCATCACCGCTAAACCAAATGGTCGAAAAAAACTAGCTCGTTGCTTTTTGGAAATGTGTTTTCAGGAAGTAGGTGTAGAGTGCAAACGATGCCGCTACTCCGATGCTTGACGCAATTAGCGTTGTCAGAACCCAGGTCGGATAATTGAAATAGTAAAACCAATTCAGCCCGAACATGACAAACGACAGGCGCAGATATTCGCCATAAACCGCCCACGCTTTGTTTTCAAAAATGCCCCCAATCACTTCAATAGAGAAAAGCAACATCCCTGCAAACAACAGGCGATAAAGCCACGAAAGCTCGTTGAAGTTTACCAGGTACGCCACCGTGCCGAGAATGACTATTGCAAAATGAACAAAGCAATACACGCGGTTAAAAATGTTGGTGTTGGCATCAAACTTTTCCAATTCGTAATTCGGCTCGGGAACGGCTTCTTCTTTTTGCGCAATCGGATTCCAGCCCGGAGGTTGATAGAAAATCATTTTCACTTTCGCCCAAAAACTTTTTTCGTATTTCAGGTTCGGCAGATATTTTGTGAAGAATTCCATATTTGCCCACACAGGACTCCAGCTTGCGAGTTGTTTGGTGGTGCCGTAGCGAATTTTGCGCGCCTCGCTTTCTTCTTCAAACGTTCCGAAAATTTTGTCCCAAATCATCAGCACTCCGGCATGGTTGCGGTCGATATATTGCGGATTGATGGCGTGATGCACACGGTGATGCGAAGGCGTGTTGAAGAGCCATTCAAACCAACGCGGCATTTTACGAATGGCTTCTGTGTGAATCCAAAATTGATAGAGTGTGTTGATGCCCCCCACAATTCCCAATGTCAGCGGACTTACACCGATAATTGCCAACGGGAAAAATATAGGAGCGCTGAATAAATTCTGAAACCACGACTGGCGCAATGCTACAGAAAGGTTATAGTCTTCGCTTTGGTGATGCACCACATGCGCGCCCCAAAAGAAACTAATGGTGTGGCTCCAGCGATGCGCCCAATAATAGAGAAAATCATAAGTGATGAAAGCAGCAATACCAATCCAAATATTATTGGGCAGGTGTGGAATGGCGAAACGGTCATAC
>JAEYZB010000296.1 GCA_023428205.1 Bacteroidota bacterium
AAGAATAATAATGCTTTGTTCATCTATCAAAAAAGTAGCCAAAAGTAATATTTTAAATAGATGCGTAGAATAATAATTGTGAAGGAGGACTCCCTATTCTATGATTTATAAAATCCTTGTTTCCGCAAAAAATAAAGGAATATCCCTATCGGGGCAAAAATAAGTCCCAGCGCAAGTAGAATGTCCCAAGAGCCCAATTTGGGGGTTGCGCTGTGCGCGGCATTGTAAATAGAATACAGAATAACGAAAAACAGCAATATTATTGCGATTCGCATAATGCGCATAAAACGGATTGTAAAACTTGCGAACCGTTCCCGCTTTTCCGGTGCAATAAATTTCTTCTTTCCAATCACTGTCAAATCAGGAAATTTACTGAATAAGGAAAATAAGCCGACTATAAAGGTTGCAATAATGGGGAATACAATAAGTTCTTTTCTTTTGCCAAAACCATCGGCTTCGCCATTCAGTCCAAAATGTATCGGAATAATTTCCGGCAATCTCGAGATGACATAAAACGTGGTTGCCCACAAAATGGCTAACAGGATAATTCCGGCTACGGCTAACGCTTTGTCTAAGGGCGTTTTCACAATTTCTAATTTGGGTTGTGCTTGCATTCGCGACCTAATTTATTACGCTAAACTATACATTTCGGAAAGAATAAATGGGGGAAAAAAACGAGCAAGATATTGTCCCCAATACCTACAGCATTATTCGGTTCTGATGTAAAGTTGCAAATGGATTAAAAAAACGAGCACAATAATTATTGTGAAAGGATAAAAGTGCTGAAAAAACATTTCGTTTTTTCCACTAAGTTTGGACGATGAAAAAGCTGATGGTCATTTTGTTTTTGTTGCTTTCGTTTTCTGTAAACGCGGCTTATATTTTATTGCCGATGGACGAAGCGCAGAAAAATCATTTAAAATCCTACGGAATTGCGTACAGTATTTTGAAAGGCGGAGGTGAAGTGGATTGGTTGCTGAATTATCGAGGTGGTGCGTTTGCTGCAAAATATGCACAGGAAATAGAGTCGGAGTGTGGCATTCGCGGAGTGAGCTACGAAGTGATTGCTGATGGACAATATTCTGCCATACTGAATGAAATCGCCAATCCCGAAGCGAATATGGATTTAGTAAAATTGGAGAAGGCGCCACGAATGGCGGTGTATTCGCCTAAATATCTTTCTCCTTGGGACGATGCCGTAACTATGGTTTTAACCTATGCTGAAATTCCGTATGATGTGGTTTATGACGATGAAGTGCTGGACGATAAACTCGCGAAATATGATTGGCTGCATTTGCACCACGAAGATTTTACGGGGCAGTACGGGAAGTTTTATGCATCGTATTCGCACACACAATGGTATCGCGACCAGGTGGCAGAACTGGAAGAAACCGCCAAACGAAGAGGGTTTGATAAGGTTTCAAAACTAAAACTTGCCGTTGCGCAGAAAATCAAAAAGTTTGTAGGCGGAGGCGGATTTATGTTTGCCATGTGTAGCGCAACCGATTCTTATGACATTGCGCTTGCGGCCGAAAATACGGACATTTGCGATGTGATGTACGACCACGATCCGCAATCGCCCAATGCACAAAAGGAGCTCGATTTTTCAAAGGGCTTTGCCTTTGAAAATTATCATTTGCGAACTAATCCGATGGAATATGAGTATTCGGATATTGACGCCACCGAAACGCGCAAAGTGCAAAAGGAAATGGATTATTTTAATCTGTTTGAGTTTTCAGCAAAATGGGACGCTGTCCCTGCAATGCTTACACAATGTCACACCAAAGTAGTGAAAGGGTTTATGGGGCAAACCACGGCTTTCAAAAAAGAGGTAATCCGCAAAGACGTTTTGGTAATGGGACAAAACAAAGCGGCTAATGAAGCGCGATATATTCACGGAGAATTCGGAAAAGGAATGTGGACGTTTTTTGGTGGACATGACCCCGAAGATTATCAGCATTTTGTGGGCGACCCGAAAACGGATTTGAATTTGCACCCGACTTCGCCCGGTTATCGGTTGATTTTGAACAACGTTTTGTTTCCTGCGGCACGCAAGAAAAAACAGAAAACATAGACAAAATGTTGTTGCCGTTTTATCAAGATAAATTTATTGAAGCGGGCTGCGATGAAGCAGGGCGCGGCTGTTTGGCAGGTCCCGTTTTTGCAGCAGCTGTAATACTTCCACGTGATTATAAAAATTCGCGCCTGGACGATTCCAAAAAACTTTCCGAAAAAATGCGCGATGAATTGCGCACAGAAATTGAAAAAGAGGCAATTGCTTTTGCAGTGGCGCAAGTGAGCGCGGAAGAAATTGACAGAATCAACATTTTAAATGCTTCGTATAAAGCCATGCACCTCGCGCTCGACCAATTGAAACCGAAGGCGGAATTTATTTTGGTGGATGGCAATCGATTTAAAGCCTACAAAAACATTCCGCATCAAACCATCGTAAAAGGAGACGGAAAATATTTGTCTATTGCCGCGGCTTCTATCCTTGCAAAAACGTACCGCGATGAATGGATTGTGAAAGCGCACGAACAATTTCCCGAATATAATTGGGCGAGCAACAAAGGCTACGGTACGGAAAAGCACCGAAAAACAATTCTGCAAATTGGTTTTTCGCCATTGCACAGAAAGAGTTTTCAGTTGAAGGAAATGCAGTTGGGGTTGTTCTGAAAGGGGGCGAAAAAACGCGGTGCATTGAGTTTATCGAAATGAGCA
>JAEYZB010000008.1 GCA_023428205.1 Bacteroidota bacterium
ATAATATCCCTGTTTTTGCCGTTGATGAAGTAAAAAACTACCAACACGCGCAAGCAGAATTGGAGGCAAAATTGGCGATTAAACATGGCGACTTAGAAAAAGCGTGGAAATTTTTATTAGCGAATAAACCGCAATAACGCGAATGACAAACAACGAAAAAAACATTCGCACTATATACGTCAGCATTGCAGGGAATCTCATATTGGCTCTCGTGAAATGGATTGTAGGGACTATAGGAAATTCCTATGCTTTAGTGGCTGATGCGATTGAATCGACCTCTGATGTTTTTTCGTCCTTACTGGTGCTTTTCGGTTTGAAATATTCCAATAAACCGGCAGATGAAGACCATCCATACGGACACGGGCGTGCAGAGCCTTTATTAACTTTTGTAGTAGTTGGTTTCTTAGGACTTTCCGCAACTATCATTGCCTATAACAGTATCCAAAACATTCGCACACCACATGAACTACCGGAGTCATTTACATTGTGGGCTTTGGCTATTATTATTGTTGTAAAAGAACTGATTGCCCGCTTTGTTCATCAACGCGGAAAAGAATCGAACAGCACCTCCATCAAAGCTGATGCATGGCACCACCGTAGCGATGCGATTACTTCGCTCGCAGCATTTATTGGTATCGCCATTGCACTAATTATGGGCAAAGGCTACGAGTCGGCTGATGACTGGGCTGCACTCTTTGCTTCAGCAATGATTTTGTACAACAGTTACCACATTTTTCGTCCTGCTTTAAGCGAAATTATGGATGAGCATCTATATGACGATTTGGTTGCTCAAATCCGCGAAATCGCCCATACTGTTTCAGGAGTGATTGACACCGAAAAATGCTGGGTTCGCAAGGTGGGATTGAATTATCACATTGATTTACACATTCACGTACAAGCCGATATTTCTGTAAAAGCCGGGCATGACATTGCGCATCATCTGAAAGCTATTTTAATGGAGCAAATTCCGCATATTGCTGATGTGCTGATTCACGTAGAACCTGCTGAATAATTATACGCCTAAGATTTTGGCATCTACCATAAACACGGCATCAATCCGTACTTCCACACTCTGCGAAAGAACCTTGTCAGTAGTGCTTCTAATGGTCAGTTTTATAACGTCTTTTTTCAAATACTCTTTCAAATTTCCTCCGGAAGGTATCATCTCTAATGTGTTTCCGACTGTTGCGTCATTGATGTTGTCTATACTCGCCACCTTCACTTCCGGCAAACCATCAGCACGGATGTATACTTCTGCCGACTTCAAGAAATCAAACGTTTTTCCCTGCGGGCTGGTAATAGTAAGTTTCAGCGATTCCAAAGTCACCTCTTGTACAAGATTAGCAGCTGTGTTATTACCGGAAAATGTTTGTTCCGAATTAGTAGTAATATCAGGAGTATAAATATCACTCAAAAGCCCCATAAGCGGAGCTGCGGGAATAGTAAACGAGGTTGTGTACGGAACATCAAACTGGGTCAGTTTATTCAACATTTTGCACCCGAAAAGGGTCAAAAAAACGAGCAGGATTACAGCGACCAAAAGAGACTTTTTCATAATTCACATTTATGCGAATGTACGACAATCTACCCAATTGCAATCTTATATTCTACCGAAAATGTTTTGCCCACAGGCAAGGCAACCACTCCTTCTTTATCTTTAAACTCGCCTTGAAATCCATTTTCATCAGCACAACCCAACCAAGGCTCGATACACACATAAGGCGCATCGGTTTTTGCCCACAGACCGAGATAGTTGAAATCAGAAAAAGAAACCGATAAAAAGCGCGCGTGTTGTTTTGAACGAATAAAGACTTTCCGTGATTTCAAATTTTTGAAAATAAGCGCGTCTTCACTGAATAGCTTCGGGTGAAGTGGCAGCTTATTGGTGTCATTCAACACCACGGATTTCCTGCCGTCAAAAAATCCGTCAGCATTGATATGATACCGTTCCAAAAAAGTATCTTCTTCAAATTCAATGTAGTAATTCTCCTCGTTTTTGGTTGCTGAGCTTGCCGAAGTATCACCCACTTCAAAGGGAACAAAAAAAGCAGGATGTCCGCCCACGGAAAAGAAAATTTCTTTGTTGTCGGCATTTATGACCTTGTAGCGAACTGTCAATTCTTTACCGGAAAGCTGATAGCCAATTTGAAAACGAAACTCAAATGGATATTGCACTTTAGTCGTTTCATTGCTTGTAAATTCAAGCAATAAAACGTGCTCGTTTTTTTCGACCATTTTGAAATTTGTTTTACGTGCAAAACCATGTCGTTCTATCGGATACTTTTTGCCATCAATCGTAATCTTGTCATTAAAGCATCGTCCTACTATCGGGAAAAGCACAGGGGCGTGCCAAGGCCATACGTTTGGGTCGGCTTGCCACAGATGCTCTGTCCGGCTTTGCTTATCAAACAAAGAAGTCAGTTCTGCACCAAGCGCCCTTACAGCTACTTTCAAAAAAGTATTTTCTATTATCATGTACGAAAATCTTGGGCTATATTAGACAATTTCATTTATGTCCTGCAAATTGCCTGTAAAAACTATTTTTGCGGTTTATAAATCTCATTTTAATGAAACTATCCATCGTAATCCCTGCATATAACGAAGGTAAAACCATTCATCTTATTTTAAACAAAGTGAAAGCGGTGAAACTGATTGCCGATATTCAAAAAGAAGTGATTATCGTAAATGATTTTTCAAGTGACAACACCGAAGAAGCCATTTTAAATTACAGTGCAGCAAACCCGGAGTTAAATATTCAATACTACAAACAGCCTCAAAATATGGGCAAAGGCGCGGCTTTACATCGCGGAATTAAGGAAGCGACAGGAGATTATATAATCATTCAAGATGCGGATTTAGAATATGACCCGCAAGAATTTAATATTTTATTGAAGCCCGTTATCGATGGTTTTGCCGATGTGGTGTACGGCTCTCGTTTTATGGGTGGAAGACCACATCGTATCTTGTTTTTCTGGCATACTATCGGAAATCAATGGCTTACATTTTTATCCAATATGCTCACGAATTTGAATTTGTCGGATATGGAAACCTGCTACAAACTGTTCCGTTCCGATATTGTGAAATCATTAGATTTAAAAGAACAGCGTTTCGGTTTTGAGCCGGAAGTAACTGCAAAAGTTTCCCGCTTCCCGAAAGTGCGCATATATGAAGTCGGCATTTCATACTACGGGCGCACTTATGAAGAGGGTAAAAAAATTGGTTGGCGTGATGGCTTTCGTGCCATTTACTGCATTTTGAAATACAATTTATTTACAAAATAATGCACTTTTACTCCACCCCAAGCCGCATTATCATTACATGTAGCAAGCGTCTCGCACCGTACTTAGAGCAAGAGGTCGTTCAACTCGGCTTCACTCCTACCCGCACATTCGTTACAGGAGTAGAACTGAAAGGTACATTGCGTGATTG
>JAEYZB010000019.1 GCA_023428205.1 Bacteroidota bacterium
CTTGTCAGCACCCGCTTCAATCAACTTTTCTTTTACATATTCCGCAGCGCGAAAAACATCTTTGTTGTATGCCGGGTCAGCGCTTACGCTTGGTATGCGGAGCAAATCAAATAATTCACTCAAAAAACGCTCTTTGTTTTGTTCTAAATAGGTGGTTGTTGCAGACATCGTTTCAATTTTGGGCGAAAGTAAAATTTTAGTCTTAAGTGGTAAGACATAAGTCGTAAACGACAAATAAAATGGGTGAAAAAAACGAGGAGAATTAGAAAGAATAATTAAAAACGAAAAGAGAATAAAAAACCGGTTGAAGGCAATAATCGTGAAAGGGTGTGAAAAAACGAGCAAGAGCCGTTGGTCGAGCGAGGCATTCTTAAATCAGTCGCAAATGGCTGTTTTTAAAAGGCTTGTGTGGCAAAACAGCAACAAAAAGGGTCTCCTCAAAAAAAGGACAAATTTTCAATAAAATTTCCTGAAATCGTCATTTTTGAAACGCAGCATTTACGTTAAGATGTAATTGATATACAAATAATTAGTTGGTCAAAAAAATGACCAAAAGTACATGGGGGTATCTTCAATTGGCAAAAGTCCATTTGTTTGTTTTTGGAAAAAGTTGTACATACATTCGTAATCGAAAATAGGGCATAGAATATTTTTTCCCGAAAGGGGTCGCGCAAAAAAATAAATATATGTATTTACAAAAGTTAGTCACCGTGATGGCTGCAATGGACAAGCCGTCACTAAAAAGATTGGAGGAGTATATTCACTCTCCGTATTTCAGGATTCAGCCTTCGGTTGTGAAACTGTTCGATTATTTCGCGGAACAATATCCGCGCTTTACAGACAAGAAAATTAATCCTGAAGCCATTTCTGAATACACGAATGCGAAAGAGAATCGGCAGATGATAATCGCTACGCGTTTGATAAAGGTAATCTACGATTTCATCGCTTTAGAGCAATGGCAAAAGGAAGAAAAAAATCTTTTTTTGCCGCTGTTGCAAGGGCTGAAAGGATTAGAGTTATATGATATTGCCAGCGCGGAGCATAAACGAGCCTTAGAGCAGGTAAATGAAGATATAGACCAAGACGTAGATCTTTTTTATTTACGACATGTGTTGACGACAGACGCAACGACAAGTTTTGACTCGTTATTGCAACGCAACTTTAAAAACGATATAACTGCTGCGACAGAAACATTAGAGCAATTTTACGCACTAAAATTTTTGCGCTTGGCTTGCGAAGGACTTAATCGAAAAAGTTTGGTTGGAACACAATACTATACTGAATCGATAGCTAAATCAATAGAAATTCTTACACCTCTAACGACACCTAAATATCCATACGTTTGGGTTTACATGAACGTCTATAAATTACTTACGGCTGAAACGTTTGAAGAAGGAAGAAAAGCATATTTCCGAATAGAATGGATGGTAAAACGAAACGGTCAAAATCCCCTTCAGCAATATTTATTAGATGGAGTTCAATACAGCATTAACTGGAGCTTGCAATGGTATTCTAAAGGATATACCGAAGCTGCACAATATTATCTGTGGTGGATAGATTATAAAATCAAGCACAATTTAATCTTAGTGCAAAATCAGATTCAGCCGATAGCATTCCGCAACCCGATTGCTCTCGCGGTAGAAGGCTTTCGCTCTCCGGAATGGGTTTTGCAATTTATCGAAACTTTTGCCCAAAAGCTACCTCACGGCAGCAGAGGTGTAAATGAAATCTTTGCCAAAGCTCTTTTACACTACTATAAGAAAGAACACGAATCGGCAGCACGGTTATTCCAACAGATTTATGCCAAAGGAGAACCTATCTTTAACGTTATTATCCGCAGATGGCAGTTTATGAATCTCTACGAATCGAATAAAGAAACAACGCCTCTTTTGAAAAAAACATTAGATTCGTTTGAAAAATACCTTCAACGCAATGAAGCACAACTTCCGATGAGACCGATTTTTGCAAAGTTTATTCGCTATGCAGGACAAATCGTTTCTCCCGAAGAAGAGCAAAATGCGGAAAGCACAAAAAGCAAACTAATGAAAGAACCTTTTTTCCCAGGCAAAAACTGGCTTGACAGCCAATTGCACAGAAAACTTTTCGCCAGCCCGAAATGTGCCTAATATATTTCGGGCTGAAAGCGATTATTTATTCAAATTCAGGACAGGAACAGTAACAGTTCCCCACTTAGACGTTGTTAGCCTAACGTAATATACACCATTCGGAAAAGAACTGATGTCAACACTTGCTTCTTCTGTAAAAGGAGACGATGAGGCAACAAGAACTCTGGATGCGTTGAAAACCTCAATATGTTCGATGACACCGGTAGGAACGGAGCAGAATACCCATCCTTCCATAACACCAACATCTGGTCCACCTTTAAGGTTAAGTTGAACATTTTGAACTGAGCTACCGAACAATTCTGTTTGCGGTGCGAAAGTGCCGGCACACAATAGAGCGGCTGCGATTAAAAACTTTTTCATGTTTATTGTTTGTTTTAAATAATGACTAAAAAGATTCTTTCGGTCTGCCTTCTCTTCCCTCGCGCATTGAGTTGTATGAACAAACAGGAATAAAAGAATCGGGAGCAAAGAACGCGATAAGGCGGCTACAAAACATTACGAGAATCTTTCCATTTTTCTCAAAAATCTTTCCATTTTTTAATCAGAAGCGGTTTATGCTTTGAAAATGCGCGTTTTTACGTGCTTTTGAGCGAAACGGTGTGGGCGTAGGGCATTCATTGCCCCGTAAAACGAGTACACAAGCGTTCAAAGCGCGCTGAAAACCGCGAAAAACAAGGCAAGAGTCGGTTCAAGTAAAACAAATTATTATGAATTATAGTGAAAATTATCATACGCGCATCTCGGCTAAAACACATAAAACAAAACAATACTCCGAAGCAGAACTGAGTGCGATAAGAAAACAGATTAAGCGGTTTTTGAACGACAATGACCCGTCTGCCATATTGAATTCCAATGAGGCAAACTATACGGCATTATCTAATGCGATAAACGAGTTCTACAAAGAAGAAGTGCTTGCGGCTCGTTTTATTTATGACATCTATCTTCAAAATTCGGATAACAAAAAGAAGAATATCCGTAAGATGAATGCGATAGTGGATTTTCTAAAACATTATTATCAGCAGCAGGCGCCACAAATGCAGACAACGACTATGGGAGAAACGGAAAGGCTGTTCCAAAAAATGGCAGAAATGCAACAAGATATGCAAACGCTTATGGGTTGGATGCAGCAACTTGTGCATCAAGGCCGCTTTATAAGCGATGACAATGCGAAGTATGCAGGCGGTTGGTCGCAACCGATGTTGATTCATCAGCGGGCATAGAAAGGCTTTTATGCTTCATTTGCCTCGGCAATTTTTTGCAGCAAATAATCTTTGCCGAGCAGAGAAAATGAAGTGATAAACGCACTCACGGTAACGCCTAAGATACCGTGGAGTACAATGTTTGCGCCTGTGAAAAAAAGATTCGGCACTTTGGTAACGGGCGAAATAACCGTTTTCAAGGGGTTGTTGAAATCTTTGGAAATGCCGTACATATTGCCGTCTCCGTTGCCGAGATAGTCGCGGTACGAAAGGGGCGTTGAGGTGTAATAGCAATCAATCGCTTCGCGCAATTCTGGGAATTTTTGAAAAACGATTTCCAGCAAACGATCTGCTTTTTGTTGCTTAAATGTTTCATATTCGGGTTCGCGGAGATTGCCCTGTAATGTCGTGTTTACGGTATGCGACCAGCGCGCGACATCTTCAAAACGCATATAGGTCATTATTGTCATTACATCAACATACTCGCCTTGTTTTGGCACGGCTTCAAAAACACCGTAATTTTCCCCCCAAGTTTCCTCGGTATAATCAGTCGCACTCCACACGTCTTTTTGTGCAAACACATAATAATTGCGATTTGTGTATTTGATTTTATTCGGCTTCAGTTTCAGATAAATTTCAAATGCCGAAACGGAATTTTCCAATTCGGAAATTCGTTTTCGATAAGCTTTTCTGAAAAGTGGAGTATCCGTTAAATGAAGTGTTTGTGCGGGGTGGGTGTTGGAAATAAAATTCGCGGCATAAAAACGTTCTCCGGAGACATTTTCTGCATAAAGCGCTTTTTCATTTTCTATTTGAATTTTTTTCACTTCGCATTTTCGGAAAATATCGCCACCGTTTGCACGGATAATTTTTGCTAATGCTTTGGCGATTTGGTCACCCCCTTTGGCGCACCGCCAAGAGCTTTCAATGTAGCTATTCACTACCAATGCGTGAACGTGCAGTGGTGTGCGTTTGCCGTTTCCGGCATAGAGCAGGTTTGTTCCTGCCAACACAGCTCGAAGCGTTTCGTTTTCGGTTAGCTCTTCAAAATATTCCTTCGCACTTTTCTGAAAAAAAGAAAGGTCTTTATAGCCGCTTTCGTTGCGCAAATTGTACATCGGAAAGTTTTGGCAAACCGTTTGCATATCGCGACAATATTGGCGAATCGCGTTTTCCTCTTCGGGAAAATCGCGAATCATTTGCTCAGCAAAACGCGTATAACCCATTCCGTACAAATAGGTTTTTTCATCATCGGAAAACATCACTGCATCAAAACCCGACTCATCCATTTTCACCAAATCCAAGCGATCCATCAATCCCAAATAGGTGAAAAAACGGAACAGGTTTTGCCCCTTTTCTAAACCGCTGATATAGTGAACTCCGGTATCAAACGTTACACCATTTCTCCGGAATGTTTGCAGGTTTCCGCCTAACTGTTCGTTCTTTTCCAAGACGCACACCCTTTGCCCTTCTTTGCTTAGAATTGCTGCGCAAACCAATCCGCCCAATCCGCTACCAATAATGATGGTGTCGTATTTTTTCATCGTTTAGGGAAGCTGTTTCAAGCGTTGAGCATAAATGGCAGCGGAAGCCGCATCGCCTTTGTTGGTATAGGAAATCATCAAATTCATCAATGCGGGTTTATAGTTCGGATTTACCGCTAAACATTTCAAAGAAGTTGCAATTGCATTATTAAAATCTCCGCTAATTCCATAGGCTGTAGCCAAGTCTTCATAATAGATTTCCAAATTTGGATTGAGCACAATGGCTTGTTGCAATTGCTCAATCGCTTTCGGCAAATTATTCAGTTGCTGTCCGTAAATTTTGCCCATGCGGAAATGAATGTTTGCTTTAGCCGTTGTTGGAACTTGTTGTTCATTGTAGGCAATTTGAAACCATGCAAAAGCGGAATCATATTGCTGTGTTTTTGCAAAAGCTTCCGCTAAATTAAATTCACACTCAAACACCTTTGGTTTTATTTCTAATGCTTTTTTGAAGTTTTCAATCGACTTGTCTGCCATGCCATTTTCTACTTGTACACAACCGATATTATACAGCGCATCGTAATAACCACCTTGGCGAAACCGCTGAGCTTGTTCGTATGCATTTAGCACAGGGTCTAACTGCTTGTTGTCGTATTTATAAAGTGCATTGCCGAGCAACAGCCATGCATTAGAGTGGCTCGGATAAATTTGAATGGCTTTTCGCAAATGTGTAATGGCTTCGCTTAATGTTTGTTTTCGTTTCAGCGAATCGGTTTCTTTTTCCGCAGCTTTCGTCAAATCGCCACCGCAGGAAGTGTGAATTTTTGCGCTTTCTGTAGAAACGTTTACGTCCGTCATAAACAGATGAAAATTGTTTTTCCAGTCAAAATTTCGCGCAAAGGTTCGCGCTCCATCCAGCAACAAA
>JAEYZB010000081.1 GCA_023428205.1 Bacteroidota bacterium
CGATTATTCATTTCGCGGCTTATGCGTATGTCAATGAGTCGGTGGAAAATCCTTTGAAGTATTACGAAAATAATTTGCTCGGCATGATTAATCTGCTGAAAGCGGTTGAAAAAACGAGCACGAATAAATTTATTTTTAGTTCGTCATGCACGGTGTACGGACAGCCGGATTCTTTGCCGATAAAAGAAGATGCGCCCATAAAACATACGCCATCGCCTTACGGCAAAACGAAACAAATGGGCGAAGAAATTTTGAGCGATTTTGTAAAAGCAAGTAAGTTAAATGCAATCGCCTTGCGTTATTTCAATCCGATTGGTGCGCACCCGACTGCGCTTATTGGCGAATTGCCTTTGGGAGTTCCGCATCATATTTTGCCGTACATCACACAAACGGCTGCGGGCATTCGCGCGGAATTGCAGATTTTCGGAAAGGATTATGAAACGCCTGATGGCACCTGCATTCGCGACTATATTGATGTGAATGATTTGGCAGATGCGCATATCGCTGCGGTGAATCGTTTACTGCAAAATGAGGCGCTGGAAAATTCGTACGAAGTATTTAATATCGGAACAGGAAAGGGTGTGAGCGTTGCAGAAATTGTAACGCGCTTTGAAGCGGCTACGAATCAGAAAATAAATTATCGCTATGCGGAAAGGCGCGAAGGAGATGTGGCGGCTGTGTTTGCGGATAGTTCCCTCGCGAAAAAAGTGTTGGGCTGGGAGGCGAAAATTTCTTTAGAAGATAGTTTGCGTTCCGCTTGGAAATGGGAGTTGGCGCAAGCAAATGGGTGAAGTTCGTGAAGGGAACGATTAAAGCGAGAATGTTGTATTAAGACGAAGAAAATGAAACCTCTTGTATTTAGATTCGTAATTCCGTTGACAATAATTTCCTTTGTAAGTTTTACGAAGTGGTGGTATGCGTTACCAGTTGATGCTCCAGATACAATGTTTACTGGATTCCCTTTCATTTTTATGTGTCCAGGTTGGCACACTTCAATGTCATTACAAATCTTTGTAATTGAGTTTCTTCTTGATTTACTGACTTACTTTTTATTTTGGTTTGTGCTTCTCTTTTGCGTAGACCGTTACGTAAATACAATAAGAACACACAAGATAGCAACAATATGCTTGTGGATATTGTCTTCATTCTTTATAGCATTTGGAATATTAGTTGCAAGCAACAAAGACAATATATTTTTTCTTAAACGACCATATGAAGTAGAAGTACTAGAAACTGGTTATAGATTTGTGTGGGAAAATGTGGTGCGACCAGATTTTTACAAATATTTTCCTGAAAGTAAATAGTATTACTTTAGACGATATGTTTTTCCGCGTGATAAGAAGAGCGCACCATTGGTCCTGATTCCACAAAACGGAAGCCCATTTTCAAAGCGATTTCGCCATATTCTTTAAACTCATCAGGCGTAACGAAGCTTTGTACCGCTAAATGTTGTTTGCTTGGTTGCAGATATTGCCCCAGCGTGAGAATATCCACGTGATTATCGCGCAGGTCTTGCATGGCTTCTATTACTTCTTCTTTTGTTTCCCCAAGCCCAAGCATAATGCCCGATTTGGTGCGCTCAATGCCACCTTCTTTCAGGCGTTTCAGTACTTCCAAACTGCGCTCGTAGCGCGCCTGTATGCGCACTTCGCGCGTGAGGCGTTTCACGGTTTCTATGTTGTGCGAAACCACTTCGGGTTTCACATCAATAATGCGTTGCAGGTTTTCCCATTTGCCGTTGAAGTCGGGAATCAATGTTTCCAACGTGACGCCCGGTGCGTGTCTGCGAATCGCGCGCACGGTTGCCGCCCAAATGGTAGAGCCGCCGTCCGACAAATCATCGCGGTCAACCGAAGTAATAACCGCGTGTTTCAATCCCATTACTTTTATGCTTTCCGCCACGCGCAAAGGTTCAGTAATATCTACGTTTTCGGGTTTTCCCGTAGCCACGCTGCAAAACATACACGAGCGCGTGCACACATTTCCCAAAATCATCAGCGTAGCCGTTCCCGCGCCCCAACATTCTGTTTGGTTCGGGCACTGTCCGCTCTCGCAAATCGTATGCAAACGATTGCTTTTGATATTGCTTTTTACCTCGCTGAAACCTTCGCCCGCAGGGAGTTTTATTTTCAACCAATCGGGTTTGCGAAGCGGCTTTTGTTGTGTGGTAGTTTCCATTTTTGCGAAGCAAACGTAATAAATAAAAAGAAGAATCGGTTGCTGTAAAAAATGAAATGGGTGAAAAAAACGAGCAGGATTGAAATAAAAAAGGGGCAGAAAATTTTCTGCCCCTTTTTATATCTTACGATTTATGCCTGGTGCTTATTTCGAAGCGCGTTTTCTGTCGTTTTCGTTCAATAGGATTTTACGCAAACGAATAGATTGTGGTGTAACCTCTACGTATTCGTCTTCTTGGATATATTCCATTGCTTCTTCCAAACTCATAATAATAGGAGGCGCAAGTGCGGCTTTATCGTCTGTTCCTGAAGCACGGAAGTTAGTCAATTGTTTCGCTTTTGAAATGTTGATGACCATATCTACCGGACGAATGTGTTCGCCAATGATTTGTCCTTCATAAATTTCATCGCCTGGAGGTAAGAAGAATTTACCCCGGTCTTGCAATTTGTCCATTGCATAGGTGATAGATTTTCCTGTTTCCATTGAAATCAATACGCCCGCAATACGATTTGGAATATCTCCTTTCCATGGCTCGTAACCTTTGAAACGGTGTCCCATAACGGCTTCTCCTGCGCTCACGTTTAGAATTTGCGTACGCAAGCCGATAATTCCGCGTGATGGAATTTCAAATTCCACGTGCATCAAATCGCCTTTCGGTTGCATTGCGGTCAATGAACCTTTGCGCTGTGTAATGATTTCGATACATTTTCCGGCAACGCCTTCCGGTGCGTCAATGGTCAAAACCTCAATTGGTTCGCATTTTTGTCCATCAATGATTTTTGTGATTACACGTGGGTTTCCGATTTGCAATTCGTAGCCTTCTCTGCGCATTGTTTCAATCAATACCGATAAGTGCAAAATACCGCGACCAAATACCAAAAAAGTATCGGCAGAATCGGTTTGTTGTACGCGCAACGCCAAGTTTTTCTCTAATTCTTTTTCAAGACGTTCTTTTATTTTTTGTGAAGTAACGTGCTTGCCTTCTTTTCCGAAGAAAGGGGAGTTGTTTACTGTGAAAACCATACTCATTGTCGGTTCGTCAATCGAAATTGGAGGCAATGCTTCCGGGTTTTCAAAGTCAGCAATGGTGTCACCGATTTCGAAATTGTCAATCCCCGCAACAGCACAAATATCGCCACATTCTACCTTTTCGGCTTTCATTTTTCCTAAGCCCGAGAAAACGTACAATTCTTTGATTTTTGATTTCTGAATGGAGCCGTCACGTTTTACAAGAGAAACGCTTTGTCCTGCTGAAATACTTCCGCGAGCCACACGACCTACGGCAATACGACCGATGAAACTGGAATAGTCCAACGAAGTGATTTGCATTTGTGGTGTTCCTTCTACTTTTGGTGGAGCAGGAATGTATTTGATAATTGTATCGAGCAAATAGGAAACATCTGTTGCTGGTTTTTTCCAATCTTCAGCCATCCAGCCTTGTTTTGCTGCACCGTAAACTGTTGGGAAGTCTAGTTGGTCTTCGTTTGCGTCCAAGTTGAACATCAAATCGAAAACGCTTTCATGTACTTCATCAGGGCGGCAGTTTTCTTTGTCTACTTTATTGATTACTACAATAGGCTTCTTTTTTAAAGCAATTGCTTTTGAAAGTACGTAACGTGTTTGTGGCATCGCTCCTTCAAATGCATCTACTAAAAGTAATACTCCGTCAGCCATGTTCAATACTCGCTCTACTTCGCCACCGAAGTCCGCGTGCCCCGGAGTATCAATGATGTTTATTTTTACCCCTTTATATTCAACAGAAACGTTTTTCGCAAGAATGGTAATTCCGCGTTCGCGTTCCAAATCGTTGTTATCCAAAATAAGTTCTCCTGTTTGTTGATTTTCCCTAAAGAGGGCGCAGTGGTGTAAAATTTTATCTACTAATGTCGTTTTACCGTGGTCAACGTGCGCAATAATTGCAATGTTTCTTAATTCCATATATTTTTAAAGGGCGCAAAAGTATAAAAGCATTTGGTAATTTCTGTTGAAACCTAATTTAAAAAATTAGCGGGGAGTAAAATGAAGATTGCA
>JAEYZB010000111.1 GCA_023428205.1 Bacteroidota bacterium
GTTACAGCCACAACACCCTATATGCATGGCGCCTCCTGCCCGCCCTGTGGTTTATGCCACACCTCGTATGCACGGCAGATTTGTGCATCAGCCACGTTGGGTTCCCGCTCATTGGGCTATCGGAAGGTTTGGGGAACGAGTTTGGGTAAAAGGGCATTACGAATAATATTTCCTTTTCAGGACTAACCAAAGTGCTTATCCTATTTTTATGGTAAGCACTTTTTTTGTGCACCAATAAAATTCGTGTACGTTTGCCCCGCAACTATTTTATGCAAAACGACAACACGCAAGCGAAAGACCCGTATGGCGCGATTCGCATTCACACTTTTCGAACGTTCCTGCTCTCTAATATTTTTTTCACTGTAGCGCTTTTAATGCAATCTACCATTATCGGTTGGCACGTGTATGTCCTTACAAATGACAAATTGGTGCTTGGGTTGCTTGGACTATCGGAAGCAATTCCATTTATCATCACTACATTTTATTCCGGCTATTTAGCAGACACTTTCAGCCGAAGAAAAATCATCATTCGTGCTCGTTTTTTGGTGGCATTTGCATCCATCGGCATCTTTGCTTTAATGCTGCACGATGATTTTTTAAAAAATGAAGGCCTTCTTGTGCTTTATTTTTTAATCGGGATAACGGGAATGGCTCGCTCATTTATGGCATCCTCACATCAAGCATATATGTCTCAAATCATTCCGAGAAATTTATATGCCAACGGGGCAACGTGGAGTAGTTTTTCGTGGAATATAGCCGCAATTATCGGGCCTGTTTTTATTGGCTACTTATATCAACAAACCAACATACAAACTGCCTTTTCGGTAGTCATTTTATTAATGTTTTTAGCCGTTTACTTCGCGGCTCGATTGGTGGAAACACCGGTACCTGTTAGGAATACCCCCAATAATTTTTGGCATGACTTTGTTTTAGGATTAAAATTTGCTTGGAAAACAGAAGCAATTATCCTGCCGGTTACGCTAGATTTGTTGGTAGTGCTCTTCGGAAGTGTAATGGCACTACTTCCTGCTTTCGCAAAAGACATTTTGCATGTAGAACAAGGTGGCTTAGGGCTTTTGCGCGCAGCGCAATTTATCGGATCAGCGATGGTTTCTGTTTTCTTGATGTATTATCCTCCAACCAAGGCGGGCGGGCGAAATCTGCTTTTGGCAGTAGCCGGATTTTCATTGTGCATGTTCGGCTTTGCGTATTCAACAAGTTTCATTTTATCTCTGCTTATTTTGATTGCAAGTGGCGCATTTGACGGTGTAAGTGTCGTCATTCGCAACACCATCATTCAGCTTTACACCCCGGACGAAATGCGCGGACGAGTTTCCGCAACAACTTCTATTTTTGTGAAATCTTCCAATGAAATCGGAGATTTTGAATCAGGCGTAATGGCCAGTTTTTTCGGATTGGAAGCGGCCGTAATTATTGGGGGATTGATTTCTCTTTCCGTGGTACTTTTGGTGAGCGTATTTTCAAAAAAAATGCGCGAGCTGCGAATTGGATAACTTCATTTTATTGCGATGAGATTTTTTACAAATAGCGGGTATTGGGTTTTTGGGGCTTTAGTCGCAATACTTTTTGCGCTTACTGCGCAAACGGAAATTATGGACATAGATGCCGCACAGTATGCCGCCATTAGTCGTGAACTATTGTCGTCTTCCGATTGGACAAAAATATATTGCTTAGGCTCCGATTATTTGGATAAACCACCACTGCTTTTCTGGCTAAGCGCCCTTTCGTTTAAACTTTTCGGCATTTCTGATTGGGCATATAAATTGCCGTCTTTGTTCTTTGCCGTGTTGGGAATTTTCTCTGTTTTCAAGTTGGCGGAGCAACTGCAAAACAAAACGGTGGCATATTTCAGTGCAATTATCTTTACATCGAGTTATGCGTTCTACCAAATGGCTCACGACATTCGCACGGATACAATTCTGTGCGGCTCGGTAGCGTTCGCTTCGTGGCAACTATACGAATGGCTGAAAACACAATCTTGGCAAAATACGATTGGCGCAGGGCTTGGCTTGGGTTTAGCGATGCTAGCGAAAGGTCCTGTTGGTTTTTTTGTACCATTTGTGTTTTTTGCTTTTGCGGGTGTGGTGTATGAGTGGAAAGTGTCATTGCAAGGGAAGAATAACCGAAGCAATCCTGAGCAAACAATTCGCAACTTTTATTTTGGAGCATTTGTAAAATTAGTAGTCATCGCGATTATTATTGGACTGCTGTTGTTGCCGATGTGCATTGGCTTGTATCAACAATTCGGCTTACACGGATTGAAATTTTTCTTTTGGTATCAAAGTTTTGGGAGGATTACCGGAGAGAATACGTGGAACAATCATCCCGACCCATTTTTCCTTTCGCATACCACGCTTTGGGCGTTTGCGCCTTGGACGATTTTGTTGCTTTATGCGTTGGTGAAAGAAACAAAACAAATCGTCAAACGTCAATCGCAATTAGCGTTTCCGTACTTCGGCTTTGTGTTGAGTTTGATTGCGCTTTCGCTTTCCAAATATCAATTACCGCACTATATTTTTGTGGCGTATCCGTTTTTGGCGATTGTTTGCGCAAGCCACGCCAACGAATTTTTCAGCAATAAACGCTTTCGAAACATTCAAACAGCAGCAATGGTTTTGGCGATTTTGTTAGCCGCATTGCTCAATTTTTATGTGATGCGTTCGGAAAATGTTTTCTTAATTTCAATTTGTCTATTTACGGCAATTGCCATTTTATTTATTCACGAAAAAACATTAGCTGTTGCGACTTCTGCGGTGTTGGTTTTCATTTCCTTGTCGTTAGGGTTTCAGAAAAAACTAGGCGAATATCAGACCTACACTTATGTCGGGAAGTATTTGCACGAACAAAAAATTTCGCGAGAAGAGTTTGTGAATTTCAATGCAGGTTTCAGTTTTTCGCTAAATTATTATGCGCAACAAATCACGCAAACGGTTTATGATATTCCACAATTGGAAGCAGCAATGGGTGAGCGAAAAGAATTTTATGTTTTGGCAGATGAAACCGGTTTCAATCAACTAAAAGAAGGCAAGTTTCGCGAAAAAACACGAATCGTTTATGCCCATCAAAACTTCCCCATAACACGCCTAAACGCCACCTTTTTAAATCCTGAAACACGGGAGAATGCCACGAAGCGACATTATTTATTGCGAATAGTGTTATAGAAAATTTATTTTAGCCGACCTCAAAAAACAATGCCGCTAAACGAAAAACAAAAAGACAGCAAGGGAAAACAATGGCTTATGCTGTTGCTTTTTGTACCGTTATTTTCGTTTTCACAGGTGAGCGAAGAACAACAAAGGCGAGATTCGATTGCATTACTTAATGCAGAAAAGAAAGCACAAATTGATACGACCGCACCGCTTCCATTAGAACTGAAATCAGAAAAAGAACTGAAAACGATTCGCGAAGAAAACGAC
>JAEYZB010000130.1 GCA_023428205.1 Bacteroidota bacterium
TGAAATTTTTAAGTACTCTTTATTTCTCTGTTATTTTTCTATCCGCATCGGCAACACAGATTGACGGTGTTATTCTAAAGACAGCGCAGGAAGCATTTCCTCCGCAAGTTTATATTTGGAATTATAGTTTGTTAGATAATAAGAGTGTCACAGATACAGCCTTAGTGGCTGCGAATGGAACATATCAGTTCAAATTGCCCATTCGGCAAAACGGGCTATATCAACTGAAAGTCGGCACGGCAGTTTATTCCGTTTTGCTGACGCTGAAAGAAGCCAACATAAAAATCACGAATACCTTAAACGACAAATCGAAAATTTGGATAGAGAATTCGCCTGAAAATGAGGCATACAAGATGTACGCGGATTTTAATGCGTTTTATATTCCGCAATATATGTCGCTGTTCAGGACACACGATGTGGATTCAATGGACACGGAATTGAAATCGTTTTATCGCGATTATTTTTCAGGATTGAATCAAGTGGTGACCAAATATCCTGAAAGCTACACCGTGAAAAATTTAGTGAAAATGCGCCAGTTTGCAACGGTAGAAGAGATTGCCGCACAAAAGAAGGTTCGTCCTTTTTTGCAAGCGAATTTTTGGAAAAATTTTTCGTGGAATAATCCTGAACTGTTGAACGAAGGAACATTTGACGATTGTTTTATGAGCTACTCGGCATTTATGGTGGATACAGGCTTTGCTTCATTTCAGCAGTATTACGATAAATATATTTCCGAAAATAAAACGATTCACCCGGATGTGTTTCGCTTTGCGCAGACACGGTTGTTCCATTTTTATATGCAAATGAATAGTGAGGCACGCTTGACGTATTTGGTCAAAAAATCGTTGCAAGATGAACGCATGAATGGGTTGGGCGTGAGATGGCAAATGGAAATGGTGTCGCGCGTTTTGCCGGGCAACGCGTACATTCCGGTAACAGGTGTTGCGCAAGATGGTTCATCTGCTTCACTGGCCGATATGGTGGCAAAAAACAAGCTGACCATGGTGATGTTTTACAGTCCTGATTGCAGCCACTGTCGAGAGTCTATGCCCGACATCAAACGTTTGTATGATAGCTATCACCCGAAAGGATTGGGCATTTATGCCGTAAGCATTGTGGACGATAAACCGAAATGGGAAAAGATGATTTCCGAGAGCCAAATGACATGGACAAATGTGCAGATGCAGCAAGAGGCAGGTAAACGAGATGCGGCTACCGAGTATTTTCTGACGTCCACTCCAACATTTGTTTTGATTGACAGCAAAGGAACCATTGTTCGTAGATTTATAACCACTAGCGGATTGGAAGGGGCATTCAAAACATACCTTTGACTATGGCCAAACGAAAACTAAAAGTAGCCGTTATTTCCGATGTTCACTTAGGTTTTTTGGGCGCAAAAGCCAAAGAAGTGAACAAATATCTCAAATCCATTGACCCGGAAATTTTGGTGATTAATGGTGATTTTATTGACATCTGGCAATTCCGCACCTATTATTTCCCAAAATCACATGGTAAAGCGTTGCATCGTATTTTTGCTATGGCAGCAGACGGAACGAAGGTTTATTTGCTCACAGGAAATCACGATGAAGCTCTTCGTCAGTATAGTGGAATTACTATAGGAAACATTCATTTGGAAGATAAATTGCTATTGGATTTGGACGGCAAAAAGCACTGGTTTTTTCATGGCGATATATTTGATGTAACCATGCGCGGCTCGCGTTGGCTGGCAAAACTGGGAACTACGGGCTACGAGCTGCTGATATTGATTAATAAATTGTTCAATATGCTTCGCTTTGTTTTGGGAATGGAAAATATCAATTTCACCAAAGCCGTGAAAGACGCCACCAAACGTGGGGTAAAAAAACTAGGTGATTATGAAATGGCGGCTGCTAATATTGCCATTGATGAAGGCTATGACTTTGTGGTGAATGGACATATTCATCTACCAATCATCAAAAAAATCACTACCGAAAATGGAAGTGTAACCTATATGAACAGCGGGGACTGGGTGGAAAATATGACTGCGCTGGAATACAACGATGGGAAATGGGATTTGATTCACTTCAAAGATTTGAAATTTGAAAACCCGTATTTGCAATTTGACATTCATGACCTGCCGTAAATCAACTAGGAGAATCGAAATGGTTCGAAAAAATGCGGTGCATTGAGCACTTGTCGAAATGAGCATAATTATCCCTATCTAATAGAAGATATTATGCTTCTGCTCGTTTTTTTCACCCATTTGATTTGTTGAGCTTGGGATTATTTCGGTGTCGCTGGCTGTCGCGCTCGGTTTTCTTTTCTAAGTTTTTCTTTAAAGCCTCCGTTAGATTCACATTCGTTTGGTTTGCCAAACACAACAAGACAAAGAGCACGTCTGCCATTTCATCGGCTAAATCGCGGTTTTTATCGGATTCTTTGAAGGATTGTTCGCCATAAGTTCTCGCCATAATGCGCGCCAGTTCGCCTACTTCTTCCATCAAAATGGCGGTGTTCGTCAGTTCTGAAAAATAACTTACACCCACCGTTTTTATCCATTGATCAATGGTTTTTTGCGCTTCTTCTATGGTCATAAATTTATCGGATAAGTGTCAGTGAACCCATTTGGCGTTTGGTTTTGCCATTCAGAAACTCGATTTCTGCTTCGTAAATATAAACCATTGGCGGTTGCAAAATGCCTTTAAATCTTCCGTTCCATTGTCCAAATGGGTTATCCATGCTGTCGTAGACTTTTTCTCCCCAACGGTTGAAGATTTTAAGTTTGGACGTTTTCAATTGCTTGCCATAAATTTCAAAAACATCATTCACTCCGTCTCCGTTCGGGCTAAACGCATTCGGAATATACAATAACCCTTCGCCTGTTACCCAAACGGTTGCTCGGGTAGTGGCTTCGCAAATGTCATTATATACAATGGTCAGTTGGTATTCATTTTCGCGCTCATAGCTTGTTACTGTTGGGCTCGGACAATCATCACAGCTCAAACCGGAAGAAGGAGTCCAATGATAGGAAACAATGCTGCTTTGTGAATATGGATAAATGGAAGCATTGAGTACGATTTGTTCTCCGATTTGAATGGTCGAATCGTTCGGATTAATCACCGCCACAGCCGGAAGTGGTTGAGGAACTACCACCGTAAATGAGGTGTCGCAACCGGAAGCGTTTTTGGCAATAATGGTGTAAATTCCTGCACCCAAATTGTTGAAAATAGTATCAAAAGTAAATACCCGACCACTGTCAATGGAGAATTGGTAAGGACGTGCTGTTCCCTGTGGACTGACCGTAATTATTCCATCTTGGTATTCAGTTCCGAAACACGAAGTGGTATCTGCTACTGCAACAAAAGATTCAGGCTCTTTGCCCGGCACGTCCGTGATTTCTGTAACAAAACAGCCGTTACCATCCGTCAATTGCACCGAATAGCTGCCTGCCGCTAAAGGGGAGAAGCGACCATTGCTGTTGGTT
>JAEYZB010000074.1 GCA_023428205.1 Bacteroidota bacterium
GTCCTATACCTTGCGGTACAGACCCGAACCAACATTCAGGACCTTATTATGATATGGTTACGGTTCCAACAAACGGAGAAGCCGGTGGAGTTCCATCAGGTTTGAAAAATTATTATTCGTACGACTATGGCAATGTTCACTTTGTTTCCTTAAACTCAGAATTAGGTTCAACAACTGCCAGCTACGATTGGAATGGAGTCTATGGCGCGGACCACGCGGCCAACTCTCCTATGATGCAATGGCTGCGTGCAGATTTAACAGCAAATAATTTACCGTGGGTCATTGTGTATTGGCATCAATGTCCTTACACACAAGGCTCTCATCACTCTGATGATTTTTGGGAAATATATATGAAAGCGATGCGTCAAAATATTGTTCCTGTATTGGAAGAGTATAATGTGGATTTGGTGATTTCAGGACATAGCCATGTGTATGAACGTTCGTATTTGATAAAAGGACATTATGGAACATCCGGCACCTTTAATTCTTCTACAATGATGATAAACAGCACTAGCGGAAATGAAACACTGGGAGAAGCTTACTTAAAAGATTCTATCGGCACGGTGTACGTAGTTTCGGGCAACGCGGGAAGCGAAGATTCTGACCCTGAATTTCCTTATCCCTGTATGTATTTCAGTGATGGTGGAAATAACATTTACGGTTCGTTCCTAATGGATATTAACGACAATAAATTGACAGGAAAATACCTGACATCGGAAGGCGAAATCAAAGACCAGTTCACTATTATAAAAGGGGAGCCGACAGGAATCAACGATTCCAATTTCTTCAAAGATGTAACGAATGTGAGCGTGAGTCCGAATCCATTTTCATCAACCGCTAAACTGAAATATGAATTACTGAAAAGCGATAATATTATCGTAGAACTTTACGCATTGGACGGAAAAAAAATTCATTCATTATTTTCAGGAAAACAGCAAGCAGGAAAACAAACACTGGAAATTGATGCCGAGACATTAGGTTTGGCAGACGGAAAATACATTCTGAAAATCACGAACGGCCAAAAATCTTCGTTTGAGAAAATCATCAGAATAAAATAATAGCCGGAATATACTTGGAGAGCCTCATGCAAAAGCATGGGGCTTTTTTTCATGCTTGAATTGCTCGTTTTTTCAAATGACTTGTAAATGGTGCAAAAAAATGAGGAGGATTTGAAAAAAAAATTCATATTCGCAACATGATTTCAAACAACACACATTTTATTTCTGCCGCACCAATGATGTGCGCATGTTGTTGCTGTTGTATTTGCTAATACACAGTCGAATTCTATTTCAATAAATTTTATCGGCTTCAAGAATTTGAATAGTGGTTTGCCCATATTCTGTTCTCTAATTTCATAACTTAAAAAATAAAAAAATGGCACATGTTTGTCCGATTGACGGAAACAAAGTAAACGAACCCACTGTACGAACCGTAGCAGGATTGGCAGCAATTATTGCAATTGTCGGAATAGTGACACAATCTTTTATTCCATTCGCATTTTTGGCATACGATTTTTTCGTGCGCGGCTTTTTAAATCGTGAAGGCAGCTTGCTGCGATGGCTGGCGATAAAAATTGTCGATGTGTTAGATTTTGAGCCGAAACTGATTGATGGTGCCCCCAAACGCTTTGCCGCAAAAGTTGGTTTTGTGTTTAGTATCACACTCTCCGTTTTATCGCTTTTTCATTTACCGATTACGATATATAGTGTTGGAGCGATATTATTGATTTGTGCCATTTTGGAATCGGTTTTTGCGTATTGTGTAGGCTGCGAAGTATATTCACTTGGACAAAAGTTCGGAGTTCTTTCGTAAATAAGGAGGGGAAAGAAAAAATGCGCCCATTTTTTCACACCATTTCAACCACTTTTAGCTGAAACATTTAATCCGTTTGTTTAATTTATAAAACGGGTTGCGTTATTCCAATAGATTAGCGTTCGCAAAATCAAGAATAAGAATGAAAAAACTTTTTTCTCTCGCAACCGTAGCGTGTTTATCACTTGCCGCTTACTCACAAAATTTCCCACCCATTAATCCCGACCATGTTTCCATTGTGCGCGATAGTTTTGGAGTGCCGCACATTTTCGGAAAAACAGATGCTGACTGTGCATACGGTTTAGCTTGGGCAAATGCCGAAGATGCTTTTCATGAAACACAAGATTTGCTCTATGTTGCTAAAGGATTTATGGGAAGAAAAGGAGGCGTTGAAGGCGTAAAAGCCGATTTTTTTGTACACGCAATCGGAGTGCGAAAATTAGTGGATGAACGATACGACAAAGACCTGACTCCTGAATTCAAGAAATACATCAATGGTTTTACGCAAGGGTTAAATGCCTACGCCAAAGCACATCCCGATGAAGTAAAAATTAAAAAAGCCTTTCCGGTAACGGAAAAAGATGTCATCTCTTCATTTGTGACGGTGATGAGTTTTTTGATAGGCGCGCAAAATGAGGTGGGGCACGCTGTTGGAGGAAAATATGACAGCACGGTTATTGATTTTCGCATCAACCAACCAACTATCGGCTCCAATGCTTTTGCCGCTAAAAGTT
>JAEYZB010000151.1 GCA_023428205.1 Bacteroidota bacterium
CAATATTTCCGAGCTCCTTATACTCTTTATTGAGCGCAGCGTAGCGTTTGTTATCGGCAATGACGGAGGGGTCGGAAATCATTTTACCGACTTCCATAAACTTGCCTTTCAGATTCTCTAATTGCGAAAACATTTTTCTGTTTTTTAAGCGGTGCGAATGTAGAAAATAAGTCGTAAGTGATAAGTCGAAAGTCGTAAGCAGGAAACCTCCTCGTTTTTTCCCCCCATTTATAAAAAAGACCAATCTGTTGCAGATTGGTCTTTTGAAAAGCTATTTTGGAAATTACTTTACAATGAGCTTGAAGCCTGTACCGTGAATATTCAGCACCTCCACACTTGGGTCTTCTTTCAGGTATTTGCGTAGTTTGGCGATGTACACGTCCATACTCCGTCCCGCAAAATAACTGTCTGTTCCCCAAACAGCATTGAGTGCTACTTCGCGCTCCAATACTTTACCCATATATAGCGCCAACATTTTGAGTAATTCTGATTCTTTGGTTGTTAGTTTCACCTGATTTGAACCAATAGAGAGAATACGTGTAGCGTTACTGAAAACGAAGCGACCAATCACAAAGTCTTCTTGTTCGCTGACTTCCGTTTTTGGGATGCGTCTGAAAATATTTTCCATTCTCAAAATCAATTCTTCCATGCTGAATGGCTTAGTCACATAGTCGTCAGCACCCAACTTCAAACCTTCTACGGCATCTTCCTTTAAAGTCTTTGCAGTGAGGAAAATAATTGGCACAGCGCTATTGATTCTGCGCACCTCTTTGGCGAGTGTAAAGCCGTCTTTTTTCGGCATCATCACGTCAAAAATACACATATCGTATTTTCCGTTTTTGAAATCAATGAAGCCTTCTTCTCCGTTTCGTTTTAAGGTTACATCGTAGCCCTTCAGTTCCAATGAGTCTTGTAATAAGTTTCCTAAATTATTGTCATCTTCTACAAGCAGTATTTTTTTCTTTGCTGTCATAATTTTGATATGTTTTTTTGTTTAATTATTGTTTACATAACACAAATATGCGTTCTTTATTGTGGTCTATTTTAACAATTAACGGTCATTAACACATTAAAAAAAAGTTAAAGAAAAACTACTCTGCGTTCGACATTTCAAACGGAAGATAAATGTGAAACTCGCTACCTTTTCCCAGTTCGCTGTTTACGCGAATAGTTCCATGGTGGGCTTCCACAATGATTTTTACGTAGCTTAATCCTAGTCCAAAACCCTTGACATTGTGGATGTTTCCTGTGGGTACGCGATAGAATTTTTCGAAAATCATTTTCTGATTTTCTTTCGAAATACCGATTCCATTATCCGCAATGGTGATGATAACACCTGAGTCGGAATTTTGAGTGGAAATGGTAACGGTTAGTGGCGTTTCTTTACGATATTTTATAGCATTTTCTATAACGTTTGATAATGCATTGGTGATATGCATTTTGTCGCCATTGATGATAGGCTGCTGTGCTTTAAAATTCGCTTGCAGCTTGCCGTTTTCATTTTCAAGACGTAATTCAAAGGAAAGAATGATGTCTTCCAAAAGTTCATGGATATCCAACTTTTCTGATTTCAATTTCAAACCGCCTCGGTCAAGTCGAGCGGCTTGCAACACGTTTTCAATGTGTCCGGTCAATCGCTTATTTTCCTCATCAATTATTTCTGAATATCGCTTTATTTTTTCGGGGCTGGAGATGACTTTTTCGTTTTGCAGCATTTGCGTGGCGAGCGAAATGGTCGCCACCGGAGTTTTTAATTCGTGCGTCATGTTGTTGATGAAATCGTTTTTCAAGCCGTCAATTTTTTTCTGACGGAAAATGATGTAGAACGATGCTCCAAAAGAAGCCGCAATAATGAACACAAACGCCAGTGTGGTGAAAATAATCAGCCACATGGATTGTAGAATGTAGTGAGTTTTTTCCGGGAAACTGACAATGAGGAAACCGGAATTGCTGTAAAAATCATTGGAGTAAACAGGAATAGAGTAGTAGTTGGATTTCTCTTCCAAAGAATCCATTTTCAGATTGCCGATAACGGGAGCACTTGAAAAATTGTCGTACAGGGCAAATTCATAAGGCGATTCAATTCCTACATTTTTTATCTCAAAAGCCAATTGGTTGACGAGCGTGGCAGAATCTATTCGTTCACGCAGGCATTTGTCGTCCAACATAAACCGCACCGCTAATTCTTCAAAAAAGTGGCGGTATTTTTTGAACTGCTGTTCAATAATTTTTCGTTCGCGCTCTTTGGGATTGTGGATTTGCGTCAAGTCCAATGGTTGCGAGTGGATTTGTTCCGCTTTATCCTGAAGGTATGTGACCGATCCGAAGAAGCGGGAAACAAACGCGCCTGCCGTGTCGCTGAATCCAAATTTCATAGCTTTTTGTCCTGTAGAATCAATCAGCATGAAATTGTCGTTATACTGTCGCAGGGTTTGCATCGTATCGTAAATCATGGACAAGGTTTGTCCTAAATTCGGAATCCCTGCATTGCGGAAATAGTTTTCTGCTTCGTTAATTTCGAGTTTATGAGTTGTATTGCTGAGCGCCAAACCAACTTCTTGGTCAAAGCGTTGCTCATGCAGTCGATAACTGTTTTTTACCCAATTTGCCTGTACGACTATTAAGCCCAACAGTACCACACAAACGATGGCAAAAATCGCATTGATATATCGTGAATTCATCTTGCAAAAAAAAGAAATCGGAGCATATACAATTCAGTAAAGTAGATTGTTTAACAGATAAAAACGAATTCATCTCTGTTTGGAACGCGAACCTGCTCGTTTTTTTGCACCATTTGTGTGCTGTTGGGAAGAAACACCCGACATAAAAAAGCACTACATACTATCTGAAGTTTTCTTTTGACAGTACAGCAAATTCCTGTGTTGGTGATTTCGGTTTATGGATTTTTTCATAATAGAATCAGCTATTTGTTAGTTCCTTTTCGAGTTCAATGGCTTCCGGAAACAGAATGTTATTTTCCAAATGGATATGCAGATGAAGGTCTGCTTCAAATTCTTTTAGAAGAGCAAAAGTTACTCGATAGGTGTTGCAAGCATCTTGTGGAGGCGTGTAATTATTGCTAAGTGATTCTATTTTTCTAAATCTATCCCCTTCTGTAG
>JAEYZB010000153.1 GCA_023428205.1 Bacteroidota bacterium
GTCTGTTCCTATTTTGGTTAATAGTCGCGTAAGGATACCATTGAAAGTAGAGGTGAAAATCTCCTCTTCGCTATAAACAATGAGCGTGTATAATTCTGCGGCATTGAAATTTTCCACGCCTGCAAAACGAATTTTGTCTTTTTCATTATGCAAGTCATTCACCTCGCGAACATACATGAGGGCCTGACGCTCCAATTCTTTATCCAACGAATATTCCGCAAGTGGATGTTGCTGAATCCTCATTTGAATCAGTTTTTGCAGATAGGGATAAGGCTGTTTAGATAGACTGTCCGCTTGTGTTATACTGAGTTCGTTTTTTACGATGGCGTCTGTCAAGTTATACGCCAATGAATTTTTCCCGATTTGGCGAGTAATTTCCAGCATTGTTTTTATGCTTGGATTAGCACTCTTTTCATAAATACTATTTATCTCATTTCCTCGTAAAATATATTTTTTTGCCATGTCAGGGGCAATGGCAGAGGCTTGTTCCACAATATTTTGCGCCCACGCCTTTTCCCTGAATTGGTAAAAGTTTTTCAACACTTCTTCCGGATAAAAGCGGGAGACTGAATACAAAAAATGTTCTGTTTCGGGACGGAAAGAATAAACGCTGATTTGCTGCAACGAAATGTAGGTGTTTGAACGAAGAGCGTTTAATAAATCATTGTCGCGTATTGCGCGAATAACATTCCATAGATTGCCGATATATCGGCTGTCTTGCTCTAAAGAATAAAACTCATGGTCTGTAACTTTGGCTAAAGTGAAATATACGGCAAGGACTAAGCTATCTTTCCTAGCTGCGCTTTCCTTCAATTGCAATATCCCATTCCAAATAGAATCAATGGTCGTAAAATATATTTTATTGGCTAGCGCTTCACGAGCGGGATCTTCTAAGCGAATTTTTCCGTCTAATTTCCCGTCTAATTTGTCAATGCGTGACTTTTCTTTTATAAGAAAGAATATCGGGTCTTCGCGATGTGCCGAGGCTCCAAACATTTGGAACGACACGATGAGAAAGAAAAGGCTTTGGTACAATTTTTTCACAACCCAAGAGTTTTGTAGTAGGCCTGTTGAAACAGGGATTCGATATTTTTATGAGGCGGCACGTAGTCGTAAAATAAAGAATAATTCCCCAAAGAACTTTTCATTTTATCCCAAAATTGAGGCCACTCAATATCTTTCCCTTCACGAAAAGCTTCATTAACAGCAAAAATAAGCGGGTCATTAATATGTTTTGTCCCTATTTGTCGCGTAGCAATGATGTGTGCACCGGGAGCATTCTGCGTAGCAATAGAAGCTTTGTAAAACCCTCCGCAGGAACCAATGAAAACAAACTTGGCCGATTCCGGCACTTTTTCCAGAGAGGCTTCGGTGTGAAAACTATGTCCGCGATGAATGATTACAGAAGGAGAATAATTGTTTTCCGTAAAAATACGCTGAATGTTTTGATTGCCGCTTTCAACAAACGAAGGTTTATTGGCATAAATTTCAATGCGCTTGCCAACAACAGAGGCTATTTTTACGTAGCTAAAATACTCTTCCGTTTTCCAATTCTGCGAATTGCGGAATGACGATAAAAAGTTTTGATACGACTCGCGCCCATCTTCATCGTCATAAAAAAACATCTGTTCAACAATCACATTACGAATCTCTACCGACTTGAAACGAAGGGTTGTTAATTCTGCCGCTTGATATTTTTTGGCCATCATTTTGAACCAACGAGGATCGTAGGTCGCTTTGTCTTTACACAAGCCCGCCAATATGCCGTATGTGGCCATACATCTTGTGTTTCCTATAGAATCACAATGCAGATAAAATTGTTTGATGTGTCGTTCTATGTGTTGCAAAATGGTCTTATCATCGGTGCTGGCAACCGTTTCCGAAACCATAATCGTTTCATCGAAATTGCTGTCGTTTTCATCTAATCCGGCTACAAATTGGTGCAACAATTCTTCTCGCTGATCGGGCGAAAAATGAGAAAGCAGTTTCCCTAACTTTCCATTAGCGGCACAAAGCGCAATAAATGTTCTCCATTTCGGTAAACTAATAATGCGTTTAAATTCCCTGTCGCTAATATTATCCAAAGACATTTCATAGCGGTTAAAAATTCCGACAAAGGTGGAAGAAAACACCTCTTCTCGTCCATAAACGGTTAGAAAATAGATTTCATCATTGGAAAAGTTATTCAGCGAAGCAAATCGAATATTATCCGGCTGTCCGATTTTGTCATTTATCTCGCGCATAAAGCGAAGTGCGTAGTATGAAAATTCTCTTTCAATACTGTATTTCCCGATATAGTTTTTTTGCGCTACAAGCCGCACCAATGCTTTAAATAAAAGCTGCTGATCCTCAGAAATTCGAATAGCCTCTTCCACCGACATTTGCTGCTGCGTCAATTGATCTATCAATAGGTAAGGTCTGGATTTAAACTTTGTGGCCTCATTTATCTGCAACATCGTTTTTATATACGGATTATCACTTTTATTCAACATCATCGTCACCAAATGTGCCGGATTTGTCAAATATCTTTTGGCTGAAACAGGCGCCTGCTTGGCGGCACATTCCAATACCTCCGTCAAAAAAAACTTAGTTCTAAAATCATTTGATTTTTGCAGAACTTCGTCCGGCTGTACCGTTGCGGCATACAGCAAAACTTCTTTTGCATAAGGCTCATTAATAAATGACGAAATATTTTGCAACGCTTTAGAAACATTTTGTTTCAGTTGCATTATTTTTCTTTCCTCTGCAGTAAACTCAAAATGAATCGGCTCAACAATCTCTTCCGGCTCAGGCACAATAACTGAAGGCTCCCCTTTCTCCTCCTCGTTTTTTTCAACCACTTTCTTGTCCGGCTGTTTTATCGTTGGTTTTTTGGCAGTTGTTGTTTCCGTTTTGGGGGCTACCGCAGGCACTTTAGCCACCACTTTTACTCGTGGAAGATAAGCGTCTTCTATTTCCAATGGTTGGCGTTCATCATTAGGCGTTTCATACGACAAAAGAGAGGTTAGGTATATACGATTTTGTTCGCCCGCCAATTTCAGAAACGGCTCCAACTTTTCGCTCTCCTGCATTTTTTTCACTAAATCACTTACGTCCTGTTTAGGCAAGTTTTGAAAAAAACTTAATGGCACATCGGTTGTTTTTCGAGCAATGATGCCTTCAAGGAATGCTATATCCATCGCAAAAAGCTCTTTGTAGCCAAAAACTAACAAGGCAAACAACTGTGTTTTGCTATAATTGGAAAGCTGCGAATGGCTCATCGATTTTTCGCCCGATTTCATGCCGATACTTCGCGTAACTCCAACTGAAATGTATTCCAATTCCTTATTGATAGAATAGCGCCCCGCTACGTTCTGAACAGAAATGGCTTCTGTGAGCAGCGCAAATAAATTGTTTTTATTATCCGTGAGTGAATCTGCGAGCAAAGAAGACATTTGTTGTTTCAAAATGGCATCCAATAAATAATACGCCCTTGTCTGCAAAGACCCTGTTTTGTATATCGAACGCATAGCAACAAGTACCGGGTCATTACTTATCAGCAATTGGTCTTTTATTTTCCCGGGGGCGGTGTAATATCGCTTTACCGATTCCGGAGCGGCACGTGCAACCCGTGAAAGAACATTGTCTAATTGCGATTGCGGAATATATTCTGCGCTTCGCAGCACTTCATCGGGATAGACAACCGCAAAGGAATCCAACAATAAAGAAACCACTTTCGACTCATCGGCATAAAGCGGAAGCGCACGAATAGAAAGCAACGGATAATACAGGATGTTTTCTTGGAGTTGTTTTTGTTCTGTCCACTTTATCAAAAATAAATTGTAGCGCAAAACATCGGTGTATCGACCACGGGCAAAAGACTCTTCGCGGTTAGCACTTTCCAGAAAGCGAATGAGCCGTTGCTGATACATTATTTTTTGTTGAAGCGGAATAACGCTGTCAGCAATCATTGCGCGATTTTTATTCAGCATTTCCGTAAAGTCTTCGGGAATCGTGATGTCCGGTCGCTGCATATAAAATTTAGAGATGCGGGAATCGTTCATCATGTAGAAATCCTGCATGCGACTGCTTTGCGCATCCGCAGAACAGACATATACCATCAACAAAGCAAATCCCGAAAGCCTCAAAAATTTCACCGCACAATTTTAATTATAAACGAATTAGAGGATGACAATGATATTAGAAAATTAGTTAAGCAATACCCGCCCGTAAACATTCTTTAGCATATACGTACTGTAAACTATACGGAGCAAGGTTTTTCAGGGATTTTTGCGTGAAAAATTTATAGTTTTGGAAATATGCCCTATATCAAAAAGATTCTGCTCGTTTTTTTCACCCATTTGATTTGCATTTTCGGAAATGCACAGTCCTTTTCTTTTCACACGCTGTTTTCCAAAAACCCACTTTCGTTTGACAGCATTATTGCTAAAAAAAATGACTATCGCCTGCAAATCATCTACACCCAAATCAATCGAGATGAAAACAATCAGCCGACATTTACTACATACACGTTCGATGCAGATTGTTATTACTACTACTGTGCCAGTATTTTCAAATTGCCCGCAGCCGTGTTTGCGCTGGAAAAACTAAACGAACTGCAACTCTCGCCCAGCGATTCTTTTTCATTAGAAAGCAGGATGTGTCCTGCAATGAACTATTCCGACTCTTCTTTCTGCAATTTTGGGACACTCATTCAACGGATGCTGATGGTGAGCGACAATGACGCATTTAATCCTCTTTATGATTTCATCACTCCCGAGCAATTCAATAAACGGCTGCAGGAAATCGGTTACAAAGAGGCCGTACTTTGCAGGCGTTTTGCGGGGTGCGATTCGCTACAAAATATGCGGACAAACAGATTTTGTTTCTACGACTCCGCTTCGGGCATTAAATGTGTGCAAGACACGACAATAATTGAAAGTTTGCACGGCTATAACGGATGGCTGAATCCCAATGTCGGCAAGCAATATTACTATGCAGGGAAATTGATAAAAGAGCCGTTTAATTTTTCGCGCTACAATTACATTTCTCTTTCCGATGCACACGATTTGCTGATGCATATTGTGTTTCCCAATGCCTACAAAAAAGACTTGAATTTACGGCCGAGTGACTATAAGCTGCTGATGCAAAGCTGGGGCACTTTTCCTCGCGAAGCAGACAGCATAAAATACCCGCCCCAAAAGTATCCCGACAACTTTATGAAATATTTTGTCGCTATTGACAGCGGACAATATCGCTTTCCTGAAAACCTCCGAGTGTATAATAAAGTTGGTCTCGCCTATGGCTTTATGACCGATTGCAGTTATGTGCAGGACACGCTCAACAAAGTAGAATTCTTTCTTTCTGCATCTATGTATGTCAATAAAAATGAAACCCTGAATGACGGCAAATATGAATACGCCACCACCGCACTTCCGTTTTTTCGAAATCTGTTTAATGCAATCCATCAATATGAATTATTGAGGAAGAAAAAGCATCTTCCTATCTTTGAAAAACACCGGTAAGAGCCGTTCTGCATATTCTGCCATTTTGTTTTTTGGCATATTTGTTGCGAACTATGAATTTCTATTCAACGAACTGAAGATATTATGAGCGATTATAAACCGAATTACAGGTTGCAGCCAATGGGCGATGATGAGGCAGAATTCTTACCGATTTTACCGGACGAAGATGATGGCTTGCAACCAAAATCCCCTATTCCTGAAGTATTGCCCCTATTGCCTTTGCGCAATACCGTATTGTTTCCCGGAGTCGTTTTGCCGATTACGATTAGCCGCAACAAATCCATTGTAGCTGTCAAAGAGGCATACAAAACCAACAAACTGATTGGCGTTGTCAGTCAAACTGACGTAGCGATTGAAGAGCCGGAATATGGCGACTTTTATATGGTCGGTACCGTGGCGCACATTCTGCGAATGATTAAAATGCCTGACGGCTCAACTACTGCCATTATTCAGGGACGAAGTCGTTTTGAATGTATTGAACAAGTAACGATAGAACCGTTCATCACCGCACGGATTCGCCCCGTGAGCGAGAATATTCCCGTGAACGATAAAGAGTTTGAAGCATCGGTGCTTTCCGTAAAAGATTTGGCGGTAAACATTATCAAAATCAATCCGCACATTCCTTCGGAGGCGGTGATTATGATTAAAAACATTGCCAACCCGGTCACCCTCGTTTGCTTCATTGCATCAAACATGAATATTGATGTAAAGAAAAAACAAGAACTGCTCGAAACCTTCGACCTGCGCGAACTGGTACGCGTTGTACTACAACAATTGAACTCCGAGCTACAGATGCTCGAAATCAAAAATCAAATTCAAAGCAAAGTTCGGGGCGACATCGACAAACAACAGCGCGAATACTTTTTGAACCAACAGTTGAAACTCATTCAAGAAGAATTGGGCAGCAATAACCCCGATAAAGATGTGCAGCGCCTGCGCGAAAAAGCGGCAAAAATGAATTTGCCGGCAAATGTAAAAGAGGCACTCAACAAAGAACTCGATAAGCTGACGAGAATGAATCCTGCCGCTTCCGACTATTCCGTTGTGATGAATTATTGCGAACTGATTTTGGATTTGCCGTGGGCGATTTACACC
>JAEYZB010000210.1 GCA_023428205.1 Bacteroidota bacterium
GCCACAATCAATACCATATAGATAAAGTTGTACCAAAAGCCCCAAATATCGGACAATGCTTGCAACATGCCACTATTTTGATCAACACCCGGAACAAACTGAGCTATAGTTGCCGGCAAGAACATAATCGCTTGCGCAAAGATAATTGGCATCACACCTGAAGCGTTCAGTTTAATCGGCAGATATTGGCGGTTGCCTCCCGCAGCCTGAGCCGCAGGTCTATTTCCAAAGAACGAAGAGGATGAAGTTGCACCAACCTGACGTTTAGCATACTGAACAGGAATTCTGCGTGTACCTTGTACCAACAAGATTACTGCCATAATTACCAAAATCAAGAACACGATTTCCAATACAAATGCCAGCAAACCACCTGATGATAAACGGGAAGCAAACTCTTGGAAAAACGAACCCGGGAAGCGCGCCAAAATCCCCACCATAATGATGATAGAAATACCATTGCCCAAACCTTTATCGGTAATTTTTTCGCCCATCCACATCACAAACAATGTTCCTGTGGTCAACACAATCATTGTCGAAATAGTAAACAATCCTTGAGAAATAACGATAGCATTTCCATCAACAGTCGTCAAATAAGCCACATAAGCCGATGCTTGTACTAATGTAACAGCAACAGTCAAAATACGTGTCCATTGATTCAGTTGTCTTCTGCCACTTTCGCCTTCTTTCTGCATTTTTTGGAATTGCGGCACAATCATTGTGAGCAACTGAATAGCGATGGAAGCCGAAATGTACGGCATAATCCCTAACGCAAAAATAGAAGCACGTGAAAACGCACCCCCTGCAAAAATATTCACCAATCCCAAAATCCCTGAAGAGCCTTGGCTTTGCACGTCTTGAATACCTGAAGGGTCAATTCCCGGAAGGGCAATATACGTTCCCACACGATAAACAAAGATTAATCCGAGTGTCAATAAAATGCGATTACGAAGCTCCTCAATGCTCCAAATGTTTTTTAATGTTTCAATAAATTTTTTCATCTGTCTTAGTTCTTCTATTTAGCAAAGAAAGGATTTCCGATTAAACAGAAATCCTTTGCAATTATAATTTATAAAATGACGTTGTCATTATTTATTTACAATAGTAACAGTTCCGCCCAATGCTTCAATTTTTTGTTTTGCTGATTCGCTGATTGCGTGAACAGAAACGTTTACTTTAGTTGTCAATTCTCCATTGCCCAATACTTTCACTAAACCTGATTTAGTCAATAAACGATTTTCACGCAAATTTTCTACAGTAATTTCAGTCAAAGCATATTTTGTAAGCAATTCTTGAATTTTACCCAAGTTCAATTGTTCAAATTCTACACGGTTGAAGTTTTTGAATCCAACTTTAGGTAAACGTCTTTGCAATGGCATTTGACCTCCTTCAAAACCTTTTTTCGCTTTGTAACCTGAACGCGATTGCGCTCCTTTGTGTCCGCGTCCGGCAGTACCACCTGTTTTGCTTCCTTCTCCGCGTCCGAGGCGTTTTTTTACTTTCGTAGAGCCTGCTGCGGGTTTCAAATTATTTAATTCCATATCTCTTTATTTTTTATTGTCGGATGTATGCGATACACCTCTACGAATTTATACGTTTTCTACTTTTAATAAGTGCGCTACTTTAGCAATCATACCAGCTACTGATGGAGTCGCCTCTACCACTTTTGTGGTACCGGTTTTAGTCAAACCTAACGCTAACAGTGTACGTTTTACGCGTTCTGTACGATCAATGCCGCTTTTTATTTTTGTTATTTTTACTTGTGCCATTTTCTTTGAGTTTAAATAATTATCCTTTAAAAACGGTTTCCATTGAAACTTTGCGGTTTTGAGCCACTGTGTGTGGGTCGCGCAATTGTGCTAAAGCGTCCAAAGTTGCTTTAATTACATTACTCGGATTTGCAGAACCCAATGATTTTGCTAGTACGTCTCTGATACCTGCGCTCTCCAATACAGCACGCATAGAACCTCCTGCGATTACTCCCGTACCGTGAGATGCCGGTTTCAACATTACTTTAGCAGCACCGAATTTCCCGTGTTGAACGTGCGGAATTGTTCCTTTGAACAACGGCACGTTTACCAAGTTTTTCTTTGCATCATCTATTGCTTTTTGAATAGCTTCTTGCACTTCTTTCGCTTTGCCAAGTCCTTCGCCTACGATACCGTCACCGTTTCCGATAACCACTGTAGCTGAAAAGCTAAATGTACGTCCACCTTTTGTAACTTTCGTTACTCTGCGGATATTCACCACTTTTTCTTTCAATTCAAGTTCGCTTGCTTTGAACTTTTGGATATTTGCTTTTGACATTTTATCTTATTGAATACGTTATTTATTAGAATTTCAAACCGCCTTCACGCGCTCCTTCCGCCAATGCTTTCACACGACCGTGATACAAAAACCCTCCGCGGTCAAAAACCACTTCAGATATATTTTTAGCCAAAGCCAATTTAGCGATTTCGATGCCTACAGCTTTTGATTGTTCTACTTTGTTTCCGGTTCTTGT
>JAEYZB010000280.1 GCA_023428205.1 Bacteroidota bacterium
TTTCATTCGATTGAAGTTCGTTTTGTGAAGCAGTTTATGAAACATGGTGCGGTCAGCGATGAGCCGGAGAAAGACGAATATGGTAGGTTTTATGCGCCATTCAAGTTGGTGAATAAAAAACCGATAACGGCAACAAAAGAAGAGTTGAAAGTGAACACACGTTCGCGAAGCGCGAAATTGAGAATAGGGCAAAAAACGAGGACGAATTGAGTTCGTCAAAAAAAGAAAATGGCAGAAAATAATATAAAGGAAACAAACAACGAAAATCCGAAAAGTGGCGGTTTATCTCGCTTTTTCGAGATGTTCGATGTGTTGGGCGAAAATAGTTTGAAGCAAATTTTATTGAGTTTGCCATTCATTTTGTTTTTGTTGTTGTTAGCGTTTTTGCACATCGCAAATAATCATTATGCCGATCAGTTTGTGCGTGACATTAACCGCTCGGAACGCGATTTGAAATTGTATCGTTGGCAGTATATGACTATTTCGAGCAAGTTGATGAAAGAAAGTAAGCAATCGTCAGTTTCAAAACGCGTACAAGAGGTAGGTTTAAAAGAGTTGCGTCAAGCTCCGCAAACATTGGAGGTAAAACAAAACACGGAAGAAAAAAAATAAATGGCTGCTAAGACCAACATAAAAAATGAAATGTTAACGCGAGTGCGCATCGGCTTCTTGCTGATAGTGTTGCTTGGCGCGGGCATTATTGGTCGCACCTTTTACATTCAATCCTATAAAGGCGCATACTACCGCTCTTTAGCAGATAGTCTTACCATTTTTTATCAGCCCGTTCACGCAGACAGAGGAAATATTTATGCAAGCGATGGAAGTCTCTTAGCTACATCATTGCCGATTTTTGATTTGTACATTGATTTTGCAGCAGATGGTTTGACAAAAGAGTTGTATCGTAAAAATATAGACACCGTAGCACTTTTACTCTCTCAGTTATTTCCGCAAAAAACGCAAGTGCAATACAAAAAAGAATTCAACTACAACTATGAAAAGCGTAGACGCTACTATTTGTTGAAGCGGAGTGTGACTTATGATGAACTTGTGAAACTCAAGAAGTTTCCTCTTTTCAAGCTTGGTAGAAATAAGAGTGGTTTGATAGAGGAAACCAAAGAAATCCGTGAACATCCATTTGGGCAATTGGCATTGCGAACCTTGGGAATTGATGAGAATTTAGATGGAGAATATTCATCGGGTTTGGAGCGTAAATACCAAAATCAATTACAAGGTGTTCAAGGAAAACAACTCATGCAAAAAATTGGAGCAGGAGTTGTTCGTCCACTCGATTCTAAAGAGGAAATCATTGCACAGCCGGGTCGGGATATATACACCACGATTGATATTGCGATTCAAGATGTGTCGCAAGATGCATTGCGTGAAAATTTGATACGCTACAAAGCTGATCACGGTTGCGTAATTGTTATGGAAACAGCAACAGGAAAGATTCGTGCCATTGCAAATCTGGGCCGTATTGATTCTGCTACCTACTATGAAGCGTTGAATTATGCAGTGGCTGAAACCGCAGAACCGGGTTCTACATTTAAGTTGGCAACTATCGCTTCGCTTATGGAAGACGGAGTAGTGAATAAGAATACCAAAGTAGATTGTGGAAATGGAGTAGCGAAGTTTTATAATAGAGAAATCAAAGACCACGATGCGCCTGAAACTCCATTACTTACCGTGAAACGTGCAATTGAGGTTTCATCAAACGTAGCGGTGGCAAAGCTGGCTTTCAATAAATATGGTCCCAATCCAACTGCTTTTTACAATCACTTGGAAACTTTTGGTTTCACGAAGCCCATAAACATTGAACTTACGGGTGTCCCATCGCCCGCACTTGCAAAACCTAAAAAATGGAGCGGAGTTTCGTCTGCTTACATTGCGCATGGTTACGAAATCGCAATTACGCCAATGCATACCTTGCAGTTTTATAATGCGATTGCAAACGGAGGCAATTTAGTGAAGCCGACTTTTGTTGAAAAAATCACCCACTTTGCACAAACAGAAGATTCGTTTCAAGTTCACGAAACAAAAATTTTGAGTAATAAAACGGTTGCGGAATTGCGTGATATCTTAGAAGGGGTTGTGGAGAATGGAACTGCAACAAATTTGAAAAAAGATTACCTGAAAATTGCAGGGAAAACAGGGACGGCAAAAATATCGCAAGGGAAAGAAGGGTACAATAAACCTGTTTATCAGGCTTCATTTTGCGGTTATTTTCCTGCTGAAAATCCACAGTACAGCATGATTGTAGTCGTGAATTCTCCAAGCAGCGGTGTGTATTATGGCAATGTGGTGGCAGGAAATGTGTTTCGCGATGTAGCGGATAAAATTTATGCGAGCAATTTGGCGTTGCACAAAAAATCTAATGAAACAAAAGGTGTAATACATCGTCCGTTAATCGTGAAGTCTACGAAAGATGATATTGACAACATCTACAAATTTTTGGGTGTAGCGTCAGGGACAGATGATGGGGAGTGGCAACAGAATACAGGGAGTCGTTTCCGCGAAATACGCACGGAAGAAAATAGAATGCCCGATTTGAAAGGAATGAGTTTGCGCGATGCGCTGTATATGGC
>JAEYZB010000131.1 GCA_023428205.1 Bacteroidota bacterium
CCCACACGAGCAGAGGGCTTCCCGCCATTCGTGGCGGTTGCCAAAACCATTGCATTGACCTCTAATATTTCGCTGTTTTTAGCATCCTTAAACCAGGTTTTGAACTGCAAAAGCGGGTCTTCGTACACCTCCGTTTCCGATAATTCAAATTTGGTGTAAATTTTTCGTTCGTCTCGTAAATCCATAGTTCCGCAAACTTATGCTTTTTTTTCGTTTGCTATTCCTCCTTCCAATCACTTTGTTTTCAATGAAACAGGGAATCTTTCCCTTCTCCAAATCAACCTATTCTCAAATCATCAAATTTATTCTGTCATTCTATCATTCTTCATTCAAAATTAATTTTACTTTTGCGCCACTTTTCAAAAAACACATCAATTTATATATGGCTAACATAGGTAAAATCAAGCAAATTATCGGTCCGGTGGTGGACGTATCGTTTGAGGCGGAAGGCTCTACGCTACCGAGAATTATGAACGCGTTGGAAGTTACACGCGAAAACGGACAAAAAGTAATCCTAGAAGTGCAACAGCACTTAGGAGAAGATGCTGTGCGTACCATTGCGATGGACGCAACGGATGGTTTGTACCGTGGCTTAGACGTAACCGACTTAGGCTCTCCAATCACCATGCCGGTAGGCGAAAGCATTAAAGGTCGTTTGTTTAATGTAACAGGCGATGCAATTGACGGAATTCAAATCCCCGTGAGCAAAGCGGGCGGATATGCTATTCACCGCCAACCGCCTGCGTACGAAGATTTAGCGACAGGAGCAGATGTACTTTTCACGGGCATTAAAGTAATTGACTTGCTCGAGCCATATTCAAAAGGCGGTAAAATTGGTTTGTTCGGTGGTGCCGGTGTAGGTAAAACGGTATTAATCATGGAATTGATTAATAATATCGCGAAAGCGTATGCAGGGTTGTCGGTATTTGCAGGTGTGGGCGAACGTACTCGTGAAGGAAATGACTTATTGCGTGAGATGATTGAATCAAACGTAATTAAATACGGTGAAGAGTTTAAACACTCTATGGAAAAAGGCGGCTGGGATTTGAGCAAAGTAGACGCTGCTGAATTGGCAAAATCACAAGCGACATTGGTGTTTGGACAAATGAACGAACCTCCTGGGTCTCGTGCTCGTGTAGCATTGTCAGGTTTGACGATTGCGGAATACTTCCGTGATGGCGATAAAAACGATGCGCAGGGCGGACGTGATATCTTGTTCTTTATTGACAATATCTTCCGTTTCACACAAGCAGGTTCTGAGGTGTCAGCGTTATTAGGTCGTATGCCATCAGCGGTAGGTTACCAACCAACGTTGGCAACAGAAATGGGTTTGATGCAAGAGCGTATCACTTCGACCAACCGCGGCTCTATTACTTCTGTTCAGGCGGTTTACGTTCCTGCCGATGACTTGACTGACCCGGCTCCGGCTACAACATTTGCCCACTTAGATGCAACAACGGTATTGAGCCGTAAAATTGCAGAATTAGGCATCTATCCTGCAGTTGACCCATTAGATTCAACTTCCCGCATTTTGAATGCACAAGCTTTAGGTGACGTACATTACAACTGCGCTATGCGTGTGAAAGAAATTTTGCAACGCTACAAAGAATTGCAAGACATCATAGCCATCTTGGGTATGGACGAGTTGAGCGAAGAAGATAAATTGGTGGTTCACCGCGCAAGACGTGTACAACGTTTCTTGTCACAACCATTCCACGTTGCAGAACAGTTTACAGGCCTGCAAGGGGTGTTGGTTTCTATTGAAGATACTATCAAAGGCTTCAATATGATTTTGGACGGAGAAGTGGATAAATATCCAGAAGCAGCATTCAACTTGGTAGGTTCTATTGAAGATGCCATTGCGAAAGGCGAAAAAATGTTGGCAGAAGCAAAATAATTAAACAATGACGTTAGAAATTCTGACACCAGAAAAAAAGATTTATTCAGGCGAAGCAAGTTCGGTAACACTTCCGGGTGTGGACGGGCAGTTTCAACTCTTGGATAAACACGCCCCAATTATTTCTGCGCTCGGCAAAGGAAAAATTGAATACAAAACAGGCGGCTCAACTACTGAACTTGAAATTGCAGGCGGTTTTGCCGAATGTCAAAACAATAAAGTAAGCGTTCTCGTTGAAGGCGCGTTGGCGTAATTATTTCTTGTAGTAAAAACGACCTCACATAAAAACACAAAGGCGGCTTTAAGCCGCCTTTTTTGTTGGATATTGCCAACATTAATCCATTATTCATATATTTGTGTTGGGAAAACACAACAAATACCTCCACATGAATGATTCTTTACGATATTGGCACAGCCTGAGCGACCTCGCTATATTGGAAAAGTTAGGTGAGTTTATTCAAACAACAAGGCTTTCTCAGAACAAAACACAGCAAGCAGTAGCGGAAGCTGCGGGTATTAACCGCTCCACATTAGTGCAAATAGAAAAAGGGAAAGGCGGCACACTACATTCATTTATACAAGTATTGCGGGCGTTAGAGCAGTTACACCTATTAGAAACTTTTGAGATAAAACAGGAGTTAAGTCCTCTACAATTGGCGGCTTTAGAATTGAAAAAAAGGCGAAGAGCAGGAAAAAAACAGACTCCTTCAACTCCTCCTAAAAGTACGTGGTAATGATTACAGTAGCTTATGTAAACTTATGGAACAAACGAGTTGGCGCAATTGCGTGGAATCCCAACACGCGCATTGGCTCATTTGAATTTGAGCCTGCTTTTCTATCGGACAACAAATGGAATATTGCTCCTCTGAAAATGCCGATAGAAAACGCAAACGGACGCGTGTTTTCTTTTCCCGACTTACGAGACTCTCAAACATTCAAAGGATTACCTGGCTTATTAGCCGATGTTTTACCCGATAAATACGGCAATATATTGATAAATGCTTGGCTCGCACGGCATGGTCGTCCTTCAGACAGCCTAAATCCGGTAGAGTTATTATGTTTTATCGGTAAACGTGGCATGGGAGCCCTGGAATTTGAGCCGATTGAACCCAAAACGACAAACAGTGCCACTAAAATAGAATTAGACAACCTCGTTCATATTGCCCAGGAAATCCTTTCCGGCAGACAAGATTTTAGCACACATATATCCGGAAGCGAAGAAAAAGCGTTGTTGGATATTCTCAAAATTGGGACATCGGCAGGCGGAGCTAGAGCCAAAGCCGTAATCGCTTACAATCCGCAAACCCAAGAAGTCCGATCGGGACAAACGGACGTCCCGAAGGGATTTTCACATTGGCTCTTAAAATTTGACGGAGTTGCCGATCAGCAATTAGGCACTTCGTTCGGCTACGGAAGGGTGGAAATGGCATATCATTTAATGGCAAAAGATGCGGGCATTGAAATGATGGAGTGTCGCTTATTGGAAGAAAACGGACGGGCACATTTTATGACAAAACGATTTGACAGAGAGGTCGGCAAAGGAAAGCTACATGTTCAAAGTTTTTGCGCTATGGCACATTACGATTTCAATAACGTAACAGGCTACAGTTACGAACAGCTTTTTGAAACTATGCGTGCACTGCTACTGCCCTACACCGCTGCCGAGCAGCTATACCGCAGAATGGTCTTCAATGTAGTAGCGCGAAATTGCGATGACCACACTAAAAACTTTTCATTCATCATGGATAAAATCGGCAAATGGGAACTCGCTCCGGCTTTTGACCTTTGTCACGCCTACCGCCCGGGCAGTATATGGGTAAGCCAACAGTCGCTGAGTGTCAATGGCAAACGTACGGCTATTTCCCGGCAAGATTTGTTAGCAGTCGCGAAAAACATGAATATCAAAATGCCGGAACAAATAATAAATCAAGTAGTCAGCGTAGTTTCTAATTGGTTAGACTATGCAAATAAAGTTGCCGTAAAAGACGATTTGAAAACGGCTATTGAAAAAACATTATTGAAGCTATAAAAGGCATCTTTTATCTTTACAAAATGGCGAAAACAAGAACAACATACTTCTGTCAGAACTGTGGCGCGCAATCTGCGAAATGGATTGGCAAATGTCCTGTGTGTAACGAATGGAATACCTATGTCGAAGAAGTCGTACAGCGCGAGGACACAAAGATTTCATCCAAAAGTTTTTCCGTAAAACGCGAAGCAAAGCCTATTCCCTTGAAAAGTGTAGAGCGTTTGGAGATAGAACGAATAGACACACTTGATTCGGAGCTTAATCGCGTTTTGGGCGGAGGGATTGTGCCCGGCTCATTGGTGCTGATTGGTGGCGAACCGGGCATCGGAAAATCTACGCTGATGCTGCAACTCGCCATTCATTTACAAAAACATCGAATTTTATACGTAAGTGGCGAAGAAAGTGAACAGCAAATCAAAATGCGCGCAGATAGAGTGGCTACGCCAAGCGATGAGTGTTATATTTTTTCGGAAACGAATACGCAAACTATTTTGCGCCAAGCGGAAGAACTGCGACCTGATTTAATCATTGTAGATTCTGTGCAAACGCTGCATTCTTCGCACGTGGAGTCGCCTCCGGGTTCGGTGTCGCAAATCCGCGAGTGTACAGGCGAATTGCAACGCTTCGCGAAAGAAACAAACACGCCCGTTTTTCTCATCGGTCACATCACCAAAGACGGCTCGATTGCTGGTCCGAAATTATTAGAACACATTGTGGACGCTGTACTACAATTTGAAGGCGACAGAAATTATACGTACCGAATTTTGCGCACGCTAAAAAACCGCTTCGGCTCTACCTCCGAAATCGGCATTTACGAAATGCTGGGTAATGGTTTGCGACCTGTTCTCAATCCCTCAGAAATTTTGCTCACGCAACGCAACGAACAACCAAGCGGCATTGCAATTGCCTCAATGATGGAAGGAATGCGTCCGTTTTTAGTGGAAACACAAGCGCTTGTGTCACCAGCGTTTTATGGCACACCACAGCGCAGCGCCACAGGTTTTGATGCACGAAGAATGAATATGCTTTTGGCGGTTTTGGAAAAGCGAAGCGGTTTTCGTTTCGGCACGAAGGACGTGTTTTTGAATATCGCGGGCGGCATTCGCGTGGAAGACCCTGCAATGGATTTAAGTGTAATTGCGGCACTCGTTTCTTCGTATGAAGACAAAGCAATTTCGGCAACTATTTGTTTCAGCGCGGAAGTTGGTTTGAGTGGCGAAGTGCGCGCAGTGAGCCGCATTGAGCAGCGTATAGCAGAAGCAGATAAACTTGGGTTTGAGAAGATTTTTATTTCGTCTTACAACGGAAAAATCGCCAATCAATCAAAGTTCAACATTGAAATTGTGGCGATAAATAAAATTCAGGAGTTGGTGTGGCAGTTGACGAAATAGGTTACAATTTCCTCACACTTCCATTCTTCAACTCATACTTTTCGCCACTCTCAACACAAGTCGCAAAACCATTTTCATCAAATTTTAGTTTGTGTCCGAACTCGCTCATATAACCAATGTGCTTCGCAGGATTTCCAACCACGAGCGCGTAATCGGGAACTGTTTTTGTAACCACCGCTCCTGCACCGATAAATGCAAATTTGCCAATGTCGTGTCCACAAACGATTGTCGCGTTTGCGCCAATAGTTGCGCCTTTGCCTACGCGCGTTTTTGCGTACTCGCCTCTGCGATTTACCGCACTCCGCGGATTCGTTACATTCGTGAAAACACAAGACGGGCCTAAAAAAACATCGTCCTCACAGGTTACGCCTGTGTATATAGAAACATTGTTTTGCACTTTCACATTTTTGCCCAAAACCACTTCAGGCGACACGACCACATTCTGCCCAATATTGCAATTTTCCCCAATCACACAATTCGGCATTATGTGCGAAAAATGCCAGATTTTTGTGCCTTTGCCAATCGTGCAAGGCTCGTCAACGATTGCGGTCTCGTGAGCAAAGTAATCGTTCTTGTTTTCGTTTGTCATCTTGTAAAAATAGAAATGGTTATTAGTTATTGGCTGTTAGTTATTCGCAAAGAGGTTTGTCGTTTCCCTAATAACCAACAACTCGTGACCTTTTTCTTATTGTCAAAACTTGAAATTCCGTTCTTCCACTTTCATTAAC
>JAEYZB010000174.1 GCA_023428205.1 Bacteroidota bacterium
TTTCCACCCCGACATTTCCCATAAGCGATGACGAAGCCTCATCCAAGAACACTCGTTCCATACTATCAAACATGGCTTTCATACGTTCCCGCGGAGACTGGGCCTTATCATAGGCGTGTGCAAAAACGCGTTCTTTGAAATATTGATGCACCGTTTGAATCACGCGCTTCATCAATTCTTCTTTGCTCGGAAAATAGTGATAAAGACTGCCTTTTTGCAAGCCGCAAGCCGCGGCAATATCTGCCATAGACGTATTATAATAACTCTGTTGCCTGAATAATTTCAGCGATTGCAGGATAATAAAGTTTTCGTCTACTTTTTGCTTAGGCATAACCCAAAAGTAATAGTTAAAAGATATTTACCAAACGTTTGGTCGATAACATATGGGAAAAGACTACCAACTCGCAAACATTTTGCAATATTGCAGCATGAACGCAGTACAAAACAGCAACTCCTTGTTTGCAGAATTCCCGCCACAAGCACGGGTGTGGATTTATCAGGCTTCGCGCCTGCTTACAGAAAAAGAAACGAATGCGATTCGCGAAAAAGCGAAAGCCTTTGCTCTAAACTGGAACGCACACAAGCAACCGCTTACGGCTGATGCCGAAGTCGCTCACAATTTATTTTTAGTACTTATTGCCGATGAAGCGAAAATCTCGGCAAGCGGCTGCTCTATTGATAGTTCCGTCCGTTTGGTAAAAGAACTCGAACAGGAATTTCAGCTCGTTTTTTTCGACCGTTTGAACGTAGCGTATCAAAACGATGGCACAATTTCATTAGCAAACTATCAAACATTGGTTGAAGATATCAAAAGCGGAAAATTACCGCGTAACATTTCCATTTTCAATAATGTGATTCAAACAAAAGGCGAGTTAGAAACGAATTGGCTGATTCCAGTTGAAAAAAGCTGGCTGTCCAAATTAATTGTCAATGGATAATTGATAATGGAGAATGTGTGCTCTGTTCATTTTTAATTCTCCATTTTTAATTTTTAATTTGACTTCATGCTATTTGAATTTTTACAACCCATAAACAGTGCCGATTTTTTTGATGCGGATGATTTGCAGCCCTCGCAACTCGGTTTGCATGTTACGTTTTATGAAGGCAAGAAAATTGACCTGACTGATTTAGACATTGCCATTATAGGAGTACCGGAAAGCCGCAACGGAACACACAATACCGGTTCCGCGAAAGCCGCAAACGCGCTTCGCAAACAACTCTACCAATTGCATACGCCTTTCACCGAAAAAAATATTCGCGTGATTGATTTGGGAGATATTCGCATCGGACAAAGTCCACGCGACACACAGTTTGCGGTGGCTTCAGCATTGCTTACGCTCATCACGCACAAAGTCGTTCCGGTGATTATTGGTGGCAGTCACAGCATTTCATACGGACAATATTTAGGTTATCAGGAATTGCAAATGCTCATCAATGCGGTAATTTTTGACGAAAAAATTGACATTTCCGAAGGAGAAAGTTCCACTATTTCCGACCATTCTTTTTTATCAAATATCCTTTCGCACACGCCAAATTATTTGTTCAATCTTTCGCAAGTCGGCTATCAGTCGTATCTGAATAATCCGTTTGCCATTGACATGTTGGAATCGCTCAATTTTGACTGTATTCGTTTGGGGCACGCGCGAAAAAATGTGTCGCATTTGGAACCGATTTTGCGCGATGCAGATTTGGTGAGCATTGACGTTTCGTGTTTGCGAATGGCTGATGCGCCCGCGCATGCACAGGCTTCACCAAATGGTTTCAGTGGAGAAGAACTATGCCAAATTGCGCGCTATTCAGGGTTAAGCGATAAACTGACTTCGTTTGGCATTTATGAATTCAACCCTGATTTTGATGTGCGAAATCAAACTTCGCAACTCTTGGCGCAAACGGTTTGGTATTTCATCGAAGGCTATTACAGCCGCAGAGGAGACCATCCAAACAATGCCGACAACTTCCTGAAATTTACGGTAAAATTAGATATACTCGAACACGAATTGGTGTTTTGGAAAAGCAAAGTAACCGAGCGTTGGTGGATGGAAATTCCATTTGGCGACAAGAAAAAATTTGAGCGACAACAAATGGTGCCTTGCACGCACGAAGACTATGAAATGGCGTGCCGAGAAGAAATTCCCGACCGCTGGATGCGCGTTTACACCAAGCTTTTAGATAAGTAAACCGCATAAAATGGCAAAGAATAAAGTAGTCGGAATCAACGAAGACAAACTGGAAGCGGCTAATGTGATAATGGATGCGCTGGCGCATTCTTTGCGTATTGAAATCATTAATTTTGTAGCGGAAAAAGGAGAGTCTTCGGTGGGTGACATTTACCGTCATTTGGACATTACACAGTCCATGACTTCGCAACATCTGAAATTACTGAAAGACGCAAAAATTCTCAAGGTTCGTGCAGAACACAAACACCGCTTCTACTCCATAAATGAAGACACGCTTCTGAAAATAAAAGCCCTGATGGACGAGTATTTTCCAGGGGTTTCCGCCTAAATTTCATTTTTTTGTACAATCCACAAAACCCCGTGCGCGTTTATTTTCAATCAAATACAGAATAACATCTCGCAGCCGTTACCTTAGCCTTCGCAATGGCAAAAAAAGTAAAAATCGGCTTATTGGGAGCGGGACATTTAGGCAAAATCCATCTGAAGCTGTTACAGGAAATTGAAGGTTTTGAAGTGGTTGGTTTTTTTGATGTAGATGAAATTGTACAGAAAAATGTGAGCGAAGAGTTCGAGGTAAAAGCCTATCCCAAAGCGGAAAAATTGATTGCAGAATGCGATGCCGTAGATATTGTTACACCTACTTCTTTCCACTATCCGTTGGGCGCGTATGCCGCAAAAAAAGGCAAACATATTTTTATTGAAAAACCATTGTGTTCCACCGTTTCCGAAGCGCGAAAACTGGTGGACATTGTGGACGAAGTGCGCGTGAAAGCGATGGTCGGACACGTAGAGCGTTTCAACCCTGCAATGCTGAGTTTGAAAAACAAACACATTGACCCGCTGTTTATAGAAGTACATCGTTTGGCGCAATTTAATCCACGCGGAACGGATGTTTCGGTCGTGTTGGATTTGATGATTCACGACCTGGATATTATTTTGAGTTTGGTGAAAGGCAATGTGAAACGCGTACATGCAAGCGGAGTGGCGATTGTGAGCGACAGCCCCGACATTGCGAATGCGCGAATTGAATTTGATAACGGCTGCGTGGCGAATTTGACGGCAAGCCGAATTTCGATGAAGAATATGCGGAAGATGCGTATTTTCCAGCAAGGTGCGTACATTTCGTTAGACTTCATGAAAAAGAAATCGGAGGTGATTACGATTCATGATATGCCTGAAGTAAACGAACAATATCTAGAACTTGAAATCCCGGGCAAGAGCAAAAAATACATTCAGTTCAACCAAACCGAAGGCGAAGAAGTGAACGCCATAAAAATGGAATTGGAACTTTTTTTACAATCCATTCAGCACAATACGAAAGTTCCCGTACCGGTTCACGATGGTTTGCGCGCCATGGAAGTGGCACACACGATTCTGGAAAAAATCAGAAAACAACTTTTAGCGAAGGAGGTGTAATCCTGCCCGTTTTTTTCACCCATTTGAAAGTCCTGTGAAAAAACGAGTAAGATTTCTTTGAATTACAATTTTTTATAATCTTTGGAGAAAATAACAATTTCCATTTCAAACAATTAAACGACATCTCATGAAAAAACACTACAGCCAAATCATCCTGTCATTAGTCGCAATGCTTACATGCAGCACCGTCTTGGCAGGTGACCCAAAATTAAAAATAGACTGGAGCCAAGAATATTTGCTCCCTAAAAAACATGCCGACATCGGCTTCATCGGTAACCCGAAAGTAGGCTATACCCAAATGGGATATCAACTGAAAAAAAGCCTTTCCCTTCAACATTTTTCACCGGACCTTAATTTAGAATCTACCAACACTATTGACTTGAAGGGTTTTCCGGCAGGTTTAATCAATGAAGGGGTTGTTCAGTTCGCGGGAAAAACCTACTGGGGATATTCTACATGGGAAAAAAGCACAACTACGGAACGCCTGTTTTTACAAGAATTGGATTTGGAAAGTGGCATGGCGGTTGGAGAAGCTACACAGCTCACCGAAACAGGGAAGCTGACCGGAGACATGTTTGCCACCGGATTTTACAAATTTGAATTACGCAAATACGAGTTCTTTTATTCTTCCGACTCAACAAAGTTGGGCGTAGTAGTGCAATATCCAAACGCATCACGAAATGATGCCATCAACAAAGAGAAGTACGGCTTTTTTGTGTTTGATAAAAATCTGAATCAGTTGTGGAAAAATGACGTGGAAATGCCATACACTGAAAAGAAAATGGACATCTACGACAAAACGATAGACCGAAGCGGAAATATTTATTTCGTGGCTCGCGTGTTTGATGATGAATCCGAAAAACGAGTAAAAGACGGTAAAGTAAATTTCCACTTTGAAATTCTGAAATTTGCAAAAGGCGGGAAAAAAGCCGTTTCCATTCCTTTTAAATTTGAAAAAAATTATGTCTCGCAATTAGGTTTGTTTGAAGATTTTCAAGGAAACATTGTGTGCAGCGGATTTTATTCCGACAAAACCCGAAAAGGCAAAATTTCTACTGACGGAGGAGCTGCTGATGGCACTTTCTTTTTGCGATTAGATCCAAGTGATAATAAACTGACAAACGTTCACAAAGGGTTTTATGAATTTCCTGCGGAAGTATTAATGCAATTTGAAAAAGCGAGAACGCAGAAAAAAATTGAAAAAGCAGAAAACAAAGGAACCGCCTCTTCTGCAAATTTGCGATTACGTAATATCTATTTCGGGCAAGACGGCTCACTAACTCTCTTCGGGGAAGAATACTATATGGTAACAAGAGTGGTGATGAGCGGAAAAACTACGCGGACTTATTATGACCACCGTTTCAATGACATTTTGGTACAACGTATCGGTGCTGACGGAGAATTGATGTGGACGAAAAAGATTCCTAAAAGCCAATTTGCAACAACATACAGCCCGTCTCCTGCTTCTGCCGTTGGTTTAGGAATGAATATTTTGAGCACCGACAACGGTTACAACATATTTTTTATGGACAATTTGAAAAACATGAATCTGCCGGAAGACAAAGCACCGGCAACACACGCAACCGCCCTGAAAGGGATTTTGGTTTCGGTGAACGTGGATAAAACAACTTGCGATACTAAAAAAACAAATGTGTTCGACACCCGCGAAATGAAAGACTTAATCAACATTATTAATGCCGACAAGGTAGGCAGCAATACGTTCATCAATCGCACGTGGATTAAAAAGAAAAACAAAGTCTGCTTACTTACAGTAGAAGATTAAAAAAACAAGTTCTCTGCAAACATAAAAAAAGGCATTACTGAAATCAGTAATGCCTTTTTTTGTATAAAACGTGCTCGTTTTTTTGAACCACTTCAGGGAACTATTTCCCCCACGGCAACTTAAGTCCCTTCACTGCATCTTTCGCTTTATTGGCAGCATCTTTCGCGGCTTTGTCTGCTTCTTGTTTCGCTTTGTCAGCGGCTTCTTTCGCTTTTTGTTCTGCTTGCTGCTGCACTTTTTTCGCTTCTTCTTCGGCTTTTGTTTTTAGTGCATCTGCCTGTTTTTTCGCCTCATCTTCCACCTTTTGTTTCAGGTCATTTACCGCATCTTTTGCCATATCGCCTACCGATGTTCCGCTACCACCCACTTTGTTCAGTTTCACAGTCGGCTTCGTGACCGTTCCGCCCACTTTCAAAAACAAGTTCAGCGTTTCCGGCATTTTCACCACGCCTCCGATAGCCGGAATTTGGTTGGTGAGAAAACTTGTTGCTCCGCCCAGTTCCTTGCTCGGCACATCGAAACGCACATCATAATCAATGCTTTCATCAAAGCCATTCTGCCCTTTGAAATTAATGCCGTATCCATTGCCGAATTTAATATCTGTTGGTTCAACAGCGACTTTGCCGTCTTTAAATTTCAATACCGTCCACGCATTATTCAAACTCAAATTATTCAGCGATTGAACTTTCGTCACTTCCGCTATTTTTTGCAGAATCGGCAAGTTCACGATTTTCGCATTCGGAATAGTCACTTTCCCATCGCCTTGCAGCGTGTTGTAATCTACACTCATGTCCTCTTTCAAACTTCCCGAACCCTTCAGGTCAGATGAAAAACTACCCTGCACATACTTGATGATCGGAGCAAGTTTTGCGGCCATTCCCACGAACTGATAGGTTTTTTGGAAGTCGAAATTTTTGATGTCGTACGCAAACGTTACTTTCGGAGTAGTCGATTTTGCAGTGCTGTATGTCGCGCTGATTGTGGCATTTCCGCCCAATAGTTCCGCAAATAAATCATTCAGATAAATCGTTTCGTCTTTCACTTTCACCTGCCCTTTTGCATTGGATAATTCCAGTTTGTCGTACAGAATCTTTCCGAATTTTGCGTTCAAATCAAAATCAATATTTGCGGGAACCTGGAAATATTTTTCGCTTTCTGTTTTGGCTGTTTGCGTAGTGGTACTATCTGTTTTCAGCCATTCGTTTGCATCAAAAAAAGTTGAATTCAAATTCAAATTCCCCTGCAACGCACCATTATTAAAAAGATATGCAATGTAGTTATTCAATGAACCGCTTGCGAAATAATCGCTCTTGCCGATTTTCGCAGAAAGATTTTCGAGCGCAATATTTTGCGGGTTAAATTTCATTTGCATTCTGCTCACATTCACCGGCATTGGCGTGGATTTACTGTCGTACACTAAGTTCGTGACATCGAGATTGCCTGCGGCTTTCACGGCTGTAAAATTCTTCTTTTCAATGTCGCTCTGACGCCCTTTGAATGTCAAGTCTGCCAACAATAAACCGCTGATTTTGTTCAAATCTTCTATCGGGTAAAACTTCGGAACATTTGCTAAATTCAATTTCCCTTTCACCGCCAAATCCACATTGGGGTCGCTGATAGGTGTGCTTACAAATATGCGTGCATCTATCGGTTCGCTGCCAATATCTGCATGCAATTTTTGTACATTGATTAATGTTTTATCCAAACTCCCTTGCGCTTTTTTGACATTCGCATTGATATTGATATTGCTTACGGCTGTCGGCAAATCGGGATATTGGAAACTTGCATTTCCGACTTGCAAATCCAAATTGAATGCCGGATAGGTTTCCGCGCTATACAACCCTTTCACATCACCCGCCAACTTCAGTGTGCCGCTTGTTTTTATGTTCGCAAAATCTTTTTTGTACACCGCAGGAATGAGCGAGAGAATGCTTTTAAACGAAGCTTCTTTCGCCTGAAATTTTACATCTACATTGTAATTTGTGTCTTGCACAAACTGCACAAAGCCGTCAAATAATAAACCCAAATCATTCACATTAATTTCGTTTTTCACGAACGAGTATTTCTGGTTTTTCTCATCAATAGAAATAGTGTTATCGCCTTTTATTTTCGCTTCATTCAAATACGAAACCGCACCGCTTCGATAAGTAAGTGCTGCAA
>JAEYZB010000206.1 GCA_023428205.1 Bacteroidota bacterium
CTCTTAAGCCGCTTTTCAATCGCGCCACTATGGCAACTTATCCACCGGGTTCTACTTTTAAGCCATTGGTCGGTTTGATGGCGTTGAATGAAGGAGTCCAAGGAGAACAATATACTGTGCCATGCAACGGATTTTATTATTTCGCAGGCTTAACGTTGCGCTGTTCACACCACCATCCGTGGGCGACAAACATTCAATATGCACTTGCACAGTCTTGTAATCCTTACTTCTGGCAATCGTTCCGCAACGTAATTGAAAATCGAGAATACACCCGAATTCAGGACAGCTACGGAAAATTTGTGAGCTATTGCAATAGTTTCGGCTTAGGAAAAAGATTAGGAATAGACTTACCGAGCGAAGCAAAAGGGAATATTCCATCCGTGAACCATTTCAATAAAATCTATGGTGAAACAGGCTGGCGTTCCTCTACTATTATTTCACTCGGAATCGGGCAAGGTGAAATCTTGGTAACTCCATTACAGTTGTGCAACCTATTTGCGGCTATCGCCAATGGAGGCTGGTATTACACTCCGCATGTAGTAAAAGCCGCTATTGACCCCGAAACGCAAAAAAACGTAATTAAAACACCGGAAAAACATTACACAAAAATCAGCCCGGAATGGTTTATTCCGGTAAATAAAGGACTGAGAGATGTGGTAGAAACAGGAACCGCAAGGGCATCCCGCGTAGAAGGATTAGACATTCGCGGAAAAACAGGAACAGTGCAAAACCCGCATGGTGATGACCACGCAATGTTTGCGGGCTATGCCATGGGAAAAGACAGCACACCTGCCATTGCCATTGCGGTGTGCGTGGAAAATGCAGGCTTCGGAGCAACTTATTCTGCACCTATCGCCAGCTTAATTATTGAAAAATATTTGAACGATACGATTGCCACTAAACGCTTGCCGATAGAAAAACGGTTGTTGGAAACAAACTTGATTCACAAATATTTTTCTCCGAAACCTAAAACCGAAAAGAAACCATGAGTAACAAAAACCAAGGACAAATTTCAGGGAATATAGACTGGCTTACGGTTCTTATTTACCTAGCGCTTGTTCTCATCGGCTGGGTAACGATTTATTCAGCGGTGTATCAAGATGACGGACACAGCATTTTCTACCCCGAATCAAACAGTGGCAGACAATTTGTTTGGATGATAGTGAGTCTTGTGGTGGGCTTTGTATTGCTAATTGTAGACAGTAAATTTTTCTCCACTTTTGCTTACTTTATTTACGGACTGGTCTGTTTGTTTCTAGTTGGGGTAATATTTTTAGGCGTTTCGGTAAAAGGGCAGCAAAACTGGATACGTATTGGCGGCTTTCAAATGCAACCATCAGAATTAGCGAAAGTAGGCACATGCTTGGCGGTAGCAAAATACATCGGAACACTGAATGTAGACATTCGTAAATGGAAACACAAACTCCGCGTGTTTGCTTTAATAGCACTTCCTGCGCTTATTATTATCATACAAGGCGATGCGGGTTCGGCCATAGTGTTTGTGGCGTTAGTTCTCGCACTTTTCCGCGAAGGATTGGAATCTTATTTTTTGATTATCGGCACATATGTAGTTATCATTTCCGTATTGGCGTTGCTTATTCCCAAATTTATCTTCATCGGTATTTTAGGAGGCATTTCGCTATTGATTATTTATTATACATGGAAAAATAAAGCCTTTGTAAAATGGACCGTAGCCATTTGGATTTTGACCTCCGCGTATATTTTCACGGTGGACTTTGCGCTGAGCAAATTAAAAGCGCATCAAATAGACCGTATTAATGTTTTGCTCGGTAAAGGCGGAAATGACTGGAACATCCGTCAGTCCATGATTGCAATTGGTTCGGGTGGCAATATCGGCAAAGGTTATTTGAACGGCACTCAAACAAAATTGAAATTTGTTCCCGAACAAAGCACCGATTTTATTTTCAGTTCCATTGGAGAAGAATTTGGCTTTGTAGGAAGCGTACTTCTAATCGCGCTTTTTATAGGATTATTTTTCCGCATCTTGCAAATGGCTGAACGTCAACGCTCCAAATTGAGCCGCGTGTATGGCTATTGCGTAGCCTCCATTTTATTCTTTCACTTTATGATTAATATCGGCATGGCCATTGGCGTTGCGCCTGTAATTGGAATTCCGCTGCCATTTATCAGCTATGGCGGCTCGTCATTATTATCCTTTTCAATTTTACTGTTTCTGTTTATCCGCATGGATTCACAGCGAATGGAATCGTTCCGATAGAATAAGATTACGAAAGAAAACGTACTCGTTTTTTTCACCCACTTCTCAACCAACCATTTTTCACTTTGGTTGTTAGTTATTCACTTCCAACGTGCTCGTTTTTTCAAGGGATTTGCAACGCAATGTTTATGCTGCTTTTGCCAATCTTTTATTGCGTTTATACTCGCTGAACGAAACCATTTTTTGGCGTTGCTCGTCCCACAGATTTGCGTTCACCGTTTTCAAACTTTGCCAAAACGTCAATTTGTTCACGTGTTTTTCAAACACCGGATTTTCTTTGTGTGCTTTGCGCAAATTATAGTTTGGAATAGTCGGACACAAATGGTGAATGTGGTGAAAGCCGATATTTCCTGTCAACCAATGTCCGATGTGTGGCAATTTGTAATAAGTACTTCCTTTTACGGCTGACAACACATAGTTCCATTTTTCTTTTCCACTTTTATAAATGTGTTCGTACTGATGCTGAATGTAGAAAAACCACAACGCATAAATTCCAAAGAAAAACAGATTGATAAACTGTACCGCCAAAAACTTTTTCACACCCAACAAATAACCTAAGCCTGCATATAACGCAATAAACAGGATATTACTTGCCAATACATTCCATTTTACTTTTGCAAAACCGCCTTTGCGCATCAAGGCAAAACGATTATACAATACCACATAAACAAAACCTCCGATAGTGAACAAATAAAATGGAGAACGATATACGCGATAATAAATTTTCTTTCCTAAACTGAGTTTCGAGTACTCTTCCGTAGTCATGCAATGTACATCGCCAATATCACTGACCTCCAACTGTCCGTTGTGTGCGTGATGATAGTCGTGATTTTTCGCCCAGTATTTGAAAGGGATGAAAGTCGCCACGCTGCATGTTGTACCAATTATTGCATTCGCGATACGGTTGCGCGTAAACGAATGATGACCGCAATCATGCTGAATAATAAAAATACGACCGAGAATCAAGCCGTTCAGCAAAGCCAACAGCACCACAAACCAAACCGAAATATCAAACAAATAAAACTGCAACGCCCACAACGCCACAAAAAACCCAAAGCTGTTTGTAATCTGTATTACCGCTTGGCGATAGCTCGGCACTTGGTATTTTTTTAATGTCTTTTGCCAGTTTTTAAAATCCGCCAAAACTTCTTCGGAATTGAACTTTTCCATAGGTCGTATCTTTTTTCGAACCGCGAATCTATCGTTTTTCTCTTACTGATTCAGAATGTATGCAAATATTAACGGAGCAACAATAGTCGCGTCTGATTCCACGATAAATTTCGGAGTATGGATGTCCAGTTTTCCCCAAGTGATTTTTTCATTCGGCACAGCCCCTGAATAGGAACCATAGGACGTGGTGCTATCGGAAATTTGACAGAAATAGCTCCAAAACGGAACATCGTGCCATTCTAAATCCTGATACATCATCGGCACTACAC
>JAEYZB010000112.1 GCA_023428205.1 Bacteroidota bacterium
GTGTATTGCTGTATTTTAATGATTGATGCCGAATCTACCGGATTTGTTTTTATTCCATACGACCAGGAAGTGATTTGGGAACCTAAAAACCGCGAATTACTCAATTAACCTGCTCGTTTTTTCCACCCATTTCAAAATAAATTTGCGATTGCCGTAAATAATCTTACATTTGCAGCGCGAAAAGCAAAAGCTTGTCGGTTATTCTTCTCTACGCGGATTAAAAAGTTTACAAAACGGAGAATTGTCGGGCAACATTTGCGAACGACATATTTTTAATCCGAAAGAAATTCTATACAATTTCTTTCAAAACAACAATCCATATTATGGAACTATTCAGAGCATTAGGGCTTAGTGAAAATGTATTAGCTGCCCTTGAAAAAAAAGGTTTTCAAAAACCATCTCCCATTCAGGAACGTACCATTCCTACATTATTAAACACGGACAAAGACGTAGTGGGTCAAGCACAAACCGGCACAGGAAAAACTGCCGCTTTCGGTTTGCCATTGATAGAGCGTTTGGACGAAAACAACCGTAGTGTACAAGCACTTATCCTTTGCCCAACACGCGAATTAGCGGTACAAGTGAGCGATGAAATCATCTCATTTCGTGGCGGAAAAAACTTACAAGTGTTGCCGATTTACGGTGGACAGTCATACGAAATACAAATTCGCGGCTTAAAAAAAGGCGCGCAAATTGTGGTAGGAACACCGGGACGTGTACGCGACCATATTGCAAAAGGTACATTGAAATTGAACAACGTAAAATACATGGTATTGGACGAAGCCGATGAAATGTTGAACATGGGCTTTGAAGAAGAAGTTCGTCAGATTTTAAAAGAAATTCCGGCAGAGCGCAGAATGTTGTTGTTCTCAGCAACTATGCCACCAAACATTTTGAAGTTGGTGAAAACATTTATCAAACCGGGCTACGAATTAGTGGAAGTACAAAAAGAACAAGTTACTACCGAACAAGTTGAACAAATTTATTACGAACTACGCGACAGCGACCGTTTTGAAGGTTTGTGCCGAATCATTGACACCAACCCGACTTTTTACGGAATTGTGTTTTGCAAAACAAGAATGGAAACCGATTTGCTTTCAAACCGTTTGAACGACAGAGGGTACGAGTCGGAAGGTATTCACGGAGATGTTACACAGTCACAACGTGAATTGATTTTGCGCAGTTTCAAAGCAAAAAAACTACGCATACTGGTAGCTACCGATGTGGCAGCTCGCGGTATTGATGTGAATGACTTAACGCACGTGGTAAATTACCAATTGCCACAAGATCCTGAATCGTATGTTCACCGTATTGGTCGTACAGGTCGTGCAGGGAAAAAGGGAATAGCTATATCGCTTGTTTCCCCAGGCAACAAACGCGATTTTATGTACATTCAGCAAGTAGCCAAAACAACTATTCGCAAAGAGACTTTACCTACTGTAGAAGATATTATTGCCGTAAAAAAATCATCATTCAAAGCAAAAATTCAGTCATTGCTCGCCTTAGGTGCAACGGAAGAATATAATGAATTGGCAGACGAACTATTGGCAGAGAGCAATACGCACGCAGAACTTGTGGCGGCTCTTTTGAAATATTCCGTGAAAGACGAGTTGAGCGTAATGAATTATGCTGAAGTGGCAGATATTGCCGATGGCGGAAAAGGCTCGAAAGGAAGTGTTCGTTTGTTTGTAGCGAAAGGACGCGATGACAATATGAACCCTCCAAAATTGATTGAATTTTTGGAACGCGAGGGAAATGTGAACAAACGTGCTATTGGCGACATTCGTATTTTCGACCAGTTTTCATTTATTACTGTTCCACAAGGAGACGCAGAAATGTTATTGGCAATTTTCGGAAAAACACAAGGCAATAAAAAACCGCTTATCACACGTGCTAAAGAAAAAGATGGTGGTGGTGGATCTCGTGGCGGAAATCGTTTTGAAGAACGCGGAGAACGCAAAGAACGTAAACCATTCGAAGGAGGAGGTCGCTCAAACAATTTTGGCGACAGAAAACCACAATCGGGTGGTAGCGGAAAACGCAGTGAAGGCGGATTTAAACAGCGTGAACGCAGTGATAATGGCAGCTTTAAACAACGCGAGCGCAAACCTATTTCTGACTTTTCAAATGCCCCAAAAGCAGATGTAAATAAAGCCATTAAAGACTTTGAAACATTTGGTGATTTTAAAGGAAAAAAAACATCAAAAACATCTTCTATCAAGCCGAAATTCAGCGATGATTTGAGTTGGTAAAAGACTTAGAAATGGTATAAAAAAACGAGCAGAAAAGGAATAGTTTGACTATTCCTTTTCTGTTTTTATCACCTCAACCCAAAAGCCTGTCCTATCATAATTTATAGCACAAGATTTTATGTTGGATGAGACTTCAAAAAATCAGGAAAAATTGTTCTTGCTGTACCATAAAACTCAAAAAGCCAAACGGCACGTCCTTTTTAAACCGGTGTAAAAAAACGAGCAGGATTTGTCCTCAAATTAGAATATCGGACAATAGTTATCATAGTATATGTATTTATCATTCGATTTACGGAAGATATATACCACAGATACTTCTATTGCCCCCTGCGCTTTAGAGGCTGCACGGAAATCGGAATAGTTTATATCGTAACTCACTCCCATGCGGGTATTGAACACATCTACTCCAAGATTTAAAATTGCGGCATCAACTCCACGAACATATGCTCCGCCAAATACCGCAATATTTTCATTCACTGTTCTATAGTTCAATCCTAATCCGATATTGAACTGTGTAGCATTTGCCTGCATCATAAATAGGAATGTAGGCGCAATGGTCCACTCATTGTCATATCCTCTGGTAAATTCGCAACCTCCGTTCACAACATGCAACATCGGCAGGCGGTTGTTCGGGTCGCCTAAGAATGATTCGCGCGGTTGCGAAAGATGGTGAAGCGAATAACCGATATTAAATCCAAAACGCTGTTTAGGCCGAGAAGTAACCAAAGCTCCTATCGTTACATCCCCATATAAAATTTGTTTACCAGAATAAGGTTCTTGATTCGGCAATGTCTGATTCCATCCAAAATCACTTAATTGGGTTTCAAAAATCAGGCTTTGCATATTAATTCGTTTAGAAACGATTCCCGCCTGAAGACCCAACGAAAGGTGTGTATGTCCATATCGACTTAAGGACTGATGATACGCCAACGAAAGCATACCGGTGTTGGTTTGTAATGCACCATCACCCGCCTTATCATTAAAAAACATCAGCCCCACGCCCAAACGATTATTCGTTCTCTCGGTCGGCAACACGTTGGCATCTACAGACGCCTGATAAGTCTGATAAGTACCTTTTGCGTTGATAGTTGGAACCGTAATCCACTGATTACGATAGTCAAACGTGAATCGCATCAAGCCGTTGAATTTGCCACACATTGCAGGATTCATAGCCATCGGAGTCGCCCAATATTGCGAAAAATGAACATCCTGTGCGGACAACACTTGTGAGGACAACAGTAATGCTAGGGCGTAAATTTTTCTCATATATAACTCCGTTACAAATAGAAACTCGGAATAAATGTAAAAATTTCTTTGATAAATAACCAAGTTAATTTCTTACAAAGTATGTATACGAATAAAAAGCAAAAATGTTTCATTGAAAGTTATATTATCTCAAAAAGTATACACAAAACACAAAGTTGTTTGGCAAAAAAAATGGGCGGTTACATATTTTTTATAGCTTCGCCAACTGTTAATCAAAAATAGTTTCAACGAATGAAAAAAACGGCATTACTACTTGCAGTATGGCTTACAACCGCTGCGCACACAGAAGCACAATCGACAACTACACAACCTGACCCACAAACATTAAGTTGGGGGAAAAACAAAAAGGTCGCAAAAAAATTATTAAAAAAGGGAGGACTTGAAACCGCAGTTCCCTATCTGGAAGCAGG
>JAEYZB010000006.1 GCA_023428205.1 Bacteroidota bacterium
GTGTTATACTGAGCTTGTCGAAGTGCTCAATACACCGCGTTTTTTTGACCCATTTACATTAAAAAAAGCGAAGCCTTTCGACTTCGCTTTTCCGATATAAAACAAGAATGTGATTAGCGGATAAACAACATTTCACGATATTTTGGCAATGTCCATACAGAATCGTCTACCAAAAGCTCAATGGCATCGCAATATTCGCGTACTTCATCCAAAAGAGGTTTCACCTTATCACAATATGTCTTGGCTTGCAACGAAGTCGTTTTCGCTTTATGTGCATTTTCATTTGCCGTTTTCAGCTTATCTACCGAGTCGCTAAGTTTATTAATAAGCACCGCAAGTTGCGACAACACATCTTTTTGCGCTTTAGCTACCGCTGCAGGCAATCCTGCCGCTTTCAAACCTTGTACATGCGTAATCAGTTTATTAGAATATTCAATTGCTACCGGCAAAACATTGTTTGTCGCCAATTCCACCAAGGTTCTCGCCTCGATGTCAATTTTCAAAATATAGTTGTGATTCCATATGTCGTAGCGTGCTTCTAATTCGCGGTCGCTGTAAATTCCGTTTTTCACAAACACCTCTTTTGCTTTTTTCGTGATAAAGAAATCCAACGCATAAGGTGTTGTTTTTACATTACTCAAGCCTCTTTTTTTCGCTTCTTTTTCCCACGCTTCTGAATAACCATCTCCTTCAAACACGATATTTTTAGACTCGGTAATATATCTGCGAAGTACGCGCATTACGGCTCCTTCTTTCGATTCTCCGTCTTTCACCAATTTGTCGTAGTCTTTTTTGAACTCCAATAACTGTTGCCCCATAATCGTATTCATTGTCGTCATGGATTGCGCACAGTTTGCTGAAGAACCTACCGCGCGGAATTCAAATTTATTTCCTGTGAATGCAAATGGAGATGTTCTATTTCTATCCGTATTGTCCAACAATACATCCGGAATTTTGTTGTGAATATCCAACTTCAAATTCGCGTTAGTCAACTCATCATATTTTCCATTTGGAACGCGTTTTTCAATTTCACTCAATACACTGTTCAAATAAGAACCGATAAACGCAGAAATAATTGCAGGAGGTGCTTCGTTTGCACCTAAGCGATGGTCGTTGTTCGCAGAAGCGATTGACGCGCGCAATAAGTCAGCATATTCATTAACCGCCTTGAGTACATTCACGAAGAATGTCAAAAACAACAAATTCGTTTTAGGCGTTTTGCCCGGTGAAAGCAAGTTTTTGCCCGTGTCAGTTCCCAAAGACCAGTTGTTGTGTTTACCCGAACCATTAATTCCTGCAAATGGTTTTTCGTGCAATAGCACACGCAATTTATGCCTGCGAGCAATACGCTCCATCAAGTCCATTAATAATTGGTTGTGGTCAACCGCTACAACAACTTCTTCAAACATGGGTGCGCACTCAAATTGCGATGGAGCAACCTCGTTGTGACGCGTACGAACCGGAATTCCTAATTTGTGGCATTCTTGCTCCAAATCCAACATATAAGCATAAACACGTTCAGGAATTGTTCCAAAATAATGGTCTTCCAATTGTTGCCCTTTTGCCGGAGCGCTGCCTATAAGCGTACGTCCGGTAAACATCAAATCGGGACGAGAGAAATATAAGGCCTCGTCAATCAAAAAATATTCCTGTTCCCAACCCAAAGTGACTGTTACGCGGGTTGCCTCTTTATCAAATAAGTGCACCACCGGCAAAGCAGCTTGCTCCAAAAAAGCCACTGATTTCAATAATGGCGTTTTGTAGTCCAATGTTTCACCTGTATATGAAATGAAGATAGTAGGAATGCATAATGTTTTTCCTTCTCCGATTTCCATAATAAATGCAGGAGAAGTCGGATCCCAAGCCGTGTAACCACGTGCTTCAAAAGTCGCTCTAATTCCACCTGACGGAAATGAAGACGCATCCGGCTCTTGTTGAACCAACGCGTCTGCGCCAAACACTTCAATTGCGCCCTCTCCTTTTGGCGTAAAAAACATATCGTGCTTTTCGGCAGTCAATCCTGTTAGTGGTTGAAACCAGTGCGTATAAGAGTTTGCTCCTTTATCTAACGCCCAATTTTTCATACCGGCAGCAATAGAATCTGCTACTTCTCGGTTTATTTTTTTGTTCGTTTTGATGGCATCTTTCAATGCCTTATAGGTATCTTCCGAAAGATAGTCTCGCTGTACTTTGTCGTTAAAAACATTCGAAGCATAATATTCTGAAACTCGTGTTCCCGACAATTTCGGGGCAACAACTTCGCGGTTTATTACCGTTTCTACGGCTCTTTTGCGTGGATTTGACATAAGGATTTTAATTTTCCCGCAAATATATTTCAACTTTCGTTATTCCGAAGAAAGTTTCAGCAAAAAATGATTTCAAAAGGAGATTTTGCCTAAAATACAAAGGATTATGTTTTCAACAATTAAAAAACATTTCAAATGGGTGAAAAAAATGAGCAGGGTTTGAACAAAATGAACATATTTTGTTTTTACGAAAATGACGTAATCATTATACGTTATTAAAAAACCTTTAAGGCATACAATAATTAAAAATGCATGCCGTTATAGAAGCAAAATCAAAAGCATGAAAAAAGCATCTACCTTTTCCTCTTTTACAAAAAACGATTTTTCAAAAATGGAACATTCAGTGTTTGATGAAGACTTGGCGATTATCTTCCGCAACGAAAAACTGTTGCAACCGAGTTCCAACTCGCTGAAAAGCATTTTAGCCTACAGCGAAAAGACAGGGAAAAAGCCCAATCTGTTATTATGCTAAAAACAAAAACGTTGAACAAAACAAAAAAGCGCAGAATTTCTGCGCTTTTTTTGTAGCCCGTAGGGGAATCGAACCCCTCTTTCA
>JAEYZB010000135.1 GCA_023428205.1 Bacteroidota bacterium
CGGAACAGAATATCCTGTGAGAATTTGGTTAGATGAATTTAACCGACAAAATTTTGAAGATGTTCAACAACTTTCGATTATTAACCCAATGGGAATACCAGTTGAAGTTTCACAATTTGCAAGCGTAGAGCAAGACAATTCTCCGTCATTATTGGAACGAAAAGACCGCCAACCAGCAGTTACTTTAACAGCAGACGCATTAGGCAGACCATCAGGAACATTAGCAGATGATGTTGTAACATATCTCAAAGAAAATCCGCTACCAGATGGGATACAAATGACTTGGGGTAGCGACATCAAAAGACAGAATGATAGTTTTGGGGCATTGGGTTCAGTATTGTTGATTTCGTTTTTACTGATATACCTGATTATGGTAGCACTTTACGACAGTTTTATTTATCCATTAGTGGTATTATTTTCTATTCCAGTAGCAGCAATTGGGGCATTTTTCGCATTGAATTTATCGTTAAGCAATTTGAGTTTGTTCGCCTTACTCGGTTTAATTATGCTAATGGGCTTAGTGGTAAAAAATGCTATTCTAATTGTAGATTTTACCAATCAATTAAAAGCCGAAGGAAAACATTTCAAAGAAGCTTTAATCATTGCAGGAAAGGGTCGTATGCGACCAATCCTAATGACAACGCTTTCAATGGTTGTCGGTATGCTTCCCATTGCAATGGCAACAGGAACAGCAGCAGAATGGAAAAATGGTCTTGCTTGGGTAATCATTGGCGGACTTCTATCATCTTTAATTTTGACTGTGTTTTTAGTGCCTATGGTCTATTATTTAGTTGACACAGCGAAAGAAAAAATAAATCGTAAAAAATAATTGAAATGAAAATAACAATCATAACACTACTCGCATTTGCGTTATCACTCACACTTTATTCATTTGCCAAACCGAATGCAAAAACATTATCCTTAACAATTGAGGTAAAGAATTTACGGAATGAAAAAGGAGTAGTTCAATTTGCACTTTATAACAAAGACGGCTTAATCCCGGATGAAGATTATGAAAACTATTACAAAATTGTAAAAGGCGAAATTGTGAATGGTTCATCAACAATTACTTTTAAAAACATTCCATCTGGAAAATATGCTGTTAACATTTTACACGATGAAAACAAAAATGGCAAAATTGACAAAGGATTTATTTTGCCGATAGAAGGTATTGGTTTCTCAAATTTTCGATCAATTGGCTTGACAAACAGACCTAATTTTTCAAAAGCAAGTTTTGAGTTGAAAGAAAACAAGACAATTAATGTAAAGGTGATTTATATGTAAAACATTTAAGCCATCGCACAGGTGTAAGCACATTTGCAATTCGCACAAGCCAACGCACAGACCAAAAATTGCAAAAGAGCTTACACCTTTACCACCCAAAGAAAAATTATTTTTTAAAATTTCCTTCCCTTCTTAAATTTTTAAAACCGCTACTCACAACCGACACAAACAGACCCATTCGCAACTCGACAATGACAGCGAAACTCACAGCGGACAAGGACTTTACAACCTCGACAGATAAGAAGGCCAGCTTATAACATCACCTATAAGCAAGCAGGGGTTTCGTGCTTCGTAGGACAGAAAAGTGCTATATTTGCAGTTCAGTTCTTCGTAAGAAGTTCAGTGGTTAAAATCCCTGTCTGCGTATAGCTGAGAACCGTTAGCGGTCAGCTTAAAAGACGAAACAACATTGAGAAAAGTAATAATCATATTGACAATATTTTGCTGGACGACAATATCATTTGGACAGAAGTTTATGATTAAAAATGGTGACACATTACCATACCAAGACAAAATGGTTATCCAAACTGACACTGTTTACTTTGGTGACAATACATACTATCCAGGTGACACACTTTATGAAGGAGCTTGTCGGACTTTTGAAAAGGTAAACGGACAAATAGTTAATCAATCAGACGACCGCTGTTTACGACAAGGACTTTGGACAATCACTGACAATTTAGGTAACTATTGGACTGGTAATTATCACGACAACAAAGAAGTTGGCATTTGGAAACAGTTTGACAAAAATGGAAAACTTCTCAAAGAGACAGAAGAAGTTTCTTTTGGTAATGACACATATAAGATTAAAGAAATTGATTACTCAAGCGGACAACCTGTAACTCTCATTGACAAACCATTCCTTGCATTTTATATCAATAACCTTGTTGCTATAATGATTATTCTCTTCGTGACTTTTTTCGGCAGAGTTTTTATCAATAGCAGAATTTACAATATTGAAAACGGGACGGACTATTCGCCAATCTATTTTCATTTTGGACCATTGGTTACTAAAAATTTCGGACACAGTTTACTTTGCACTTTTACATTTTGGTTTTCTGACTACAAACCAGAGAACAGACGACTTGTAATTATCAGCAACATAATGTCTGTAATAGCATTGACAATTTTCTTTGGAATAATAATCGGACTCGCAATAGCTGGAGAAATATGACAAATTTAAACGATAGAAAAGAAAGCCGAACCGCTAACACGAACTGTGCAAAAAACCAAATAAATCAAGCGATATTTACTGCATAATCTTTGTCGTTCCCGCCCTGTCGGGAACTTCCCCCACCTCGCGCGAGTCTTTTCCCTTTGTGTGGCAAAAGTAAAAAACACTTGCGCCAGTGTTGTGCTCGTTTTTTTCGACCATTCTGATTGCGACTACGGAATAATATTTTTTTACCTTTACCACGTGAAAAGAATAATTGCCATATCATTTTTATTCCTTTTTCTGTCTACAAACACCGCTTTCGGAGAGTTGTTGCGGTTGCCTACACTGATTCATCACTACCTGGAACACGTGGCATGGGATCATTCTACTTGGTCTGAATTTTTGAGCGAACATTACGCCAAAACCATCAATCACCCTGACGACAAACATCGCGACCACGAAAACCTTCCGTTTAAAACAGCAGACTGCCACACATCACAGGTAATTACAATAGTGCCACAATCGCATTTTTCACTTTCTCAAATAGTTTTTGAAACGGTCGCAGTTAAAATCTATATCCGCAATCAACAAGACGACACGAATTCTTACCTGAACAGCATTTGGCAACCGCCCCGTTTTAGTTAATCATTTTTCCCTTTTTGTTTTTGCCAAAAGCATATATGCTTTTGCCTTTTGTTCGTGTTTCTTTCGCAACACGGCAAGCAAAATTTAATGATTAACTGAAAGAAAATGCTTAATAAAATAATAACGTTCTCTATAAAGAACAAACTCATCGTAGGGCTTTTTGTAATAGCCCTTGTCGGCTACGGCATTTACGAAGTAACACGCCTGCCTATTGATGCCGTGCCCGACATCACAAACAATCAGGTACAAGTAATTACGGTCGCTCCCGCATTAGGGGCCACTGATGTGGAACGACTGATTACCGTTCCCATAGAGCAAGCTAACAGCAATCTGCCCGGCTTGAAAGAATTGCGTAGTTTTTCGCGGTTCGGCTTATCCATTGTTTCAATTGTATTTGATGATGATATTGACGTTTATTGGGCAAGACAACAGGTTGCAGAACGATTGCAGCAAGTACAGGCAGAACTTCCAAAAGGTTTTGGTTCGCCTTTTTTAGCTCCCGTATCTACAGGCTTAGGGGAAATTTACCAATATGTTGTGCGTCTGGAAAAGGGCTATGAAAATAAGTACAACGCCATGGATTTGCGGACCATTCAGGATTGGATTGTACGCAAACAACTGCTGGGCGTAAAAGGCGTTGCGGAAGTGAGTAGTTTTGGCGGTTTGCTCAAACAATATGAAATAGCGGTTGAACCCGAAAAACTATTGGCGTATAATATCACTATCAACGATGTGTTTACCGCTCTTGAAAAAAACAATCAAAATACAGGCGGTTCATATATTGAAAAAGGAGCAACGGCTCTATTTATCCGAAGCGAAGGCTTAGTGGGAAATATAGACGACATACAAAACATTGTCGTAACAAATCTTCGAAACGGCATTCCGCTTCTCATTCGTGATGTAGCAGAAGTGAAATTAGGCAATGCTACATTATATGGCGCAATGACCTATAACGGAGAAACCCAAGTATCGGGGGCAGTAGTGCTAATGTTGAAGGGCGCAAACAGCAACGAAGTCATTCAAAATGTAAAAGAGCGCATTGAGCAAATAAAGAAAAGATTGCCCGAGGGTGTAACCATTGAACCGTTTATTGACCGCACCAAAATGGTGAATAATGCCATTAGCACCGTTACCAAAAATTTAATGGAAGGGGCTTTGATTGTGATCTTCGTTTTAGTTTTGTTTCTGGGCAATTTGCGTGCGGGTTTATTGGTAGCTTCCGTTATTCCGCTCTCAATGTTGTTTGCCATTATTTTGATGAATTTGTTTGGCGTAAGCGGAAACCTAATGAGTTTGGGAGCATTAGATTTCGGATTGATTGTGGATGGTGCGGTTATTATTGTAGAAGCCGTGATGCACCGGCTGGCACACAGCAAACATTTCAGTAAAGTAAACAAGCTTTCGCAAAGCGAAATGGACCACGAGGTAAATTATTCCGCTTCAAGAATGATGAACAGTGCTGTTTTCGGACAAATCATTATTTTGATTGTTTACCTGCCGATTTTTGCCTTACAGGGAATTGAGGGGAAAATGTTTAAGCCCATGGCTCAAACGGTTGCTTTTGCTTTGGCAGGCGCATTTGTGCTTTCACTTACTTATATTCCAATGATGAGCTCCTTGTTTTTGAGTAAAAACATTTCACACAAACAAACATTTTCCGATAAAATGATGAACGTATTGGAGCGGTTTTATCAAAAATACCTAATAAAAGTTTTGCGTTATCAAAAAGCGGTGCTTGCTTCCGTTCTTATGTTGTTCGTTATGGCCATTTTTGTTTTGACTCGATTAGGTGGCGAATTTATTCCATCTTTACCTGAAGGCGATTATGCGGTAGAAGCACGACTTCTGCAAGGCAGTAATATCAAGGCTTCTATTGATGCAACGTCTAAAGCATCAAAAATTTTGTTGGAAAAATTTCCCGAGGTGGAACGGGTTGTCACGAAAACCGGAACAAGCGAAATTCCTACCGATCCAATGCCGATTGAAGGCTCTGACATGATTATTGTTCTCAAAAATCGCAGCGAATGGACATCGGCAAAAACGTATCAGGCGTTGGAAGCAAAAATGAGTAAAGCCTTGGAAGCCGTACCGGGCATTACATTTAGTTTTCAATATCCTGTAGCTATGCGTTTCAACGAATTAATTTCAGGAGCAAGACAAGATGTGGTATGCAAAATTTTCGGGGAAAACCTGGACACACTTGCTTTTTACGCCAGCAAGTTGGGGAAAATCTGCAATACAGTTGAAGGCAGTAG
>JAEYZB010000246.1 GCA_023428205.1 Bacteroidota bacterium
ACATACACTTGTCCTGCACTAAACGATTCTGCCGCGTCAATAATCAATTTGTCAAACGTCAAACCTTGACTTTTGTGAATGGTAATCGCCCACGCTAATCGTAGCGGATATTGCGTAAACGTTCCCAAAATTTCTTCTTCGATGTGTTTGGTTGTCGGGTCAACTTTATACGAAACGTTTGTCCAAACTTCTTTGTTTACGACAATTTCGTTCGTGTCTTCTTCGCATTTTACGCGAATTTCATCGTCACTCAAAGATGTAATAATGCCGATTTTGCCGTTGTAATAATTTTGGTCGACATTGTTTTTCAGGAACATTACGCGCGTTCCTTTTTTTAAAACTAATTCGTCCTCTGCCGGAAAGTTTTTTTCAGAGAAAGTACCCGTTGCTTCGCTTTTAAATTTGTACGCTTTATCGGGCAAAGCATTTAAGTTTTGCATGTTTATTTCATCTGCTTTTCGGTTGTGTGTAGTGAGCGTGACGTGATCTTGATAGTCTTGTTGTGTGAGATTAGCTTTGTATTGTGCATTTAGCAGCTCCAAACTTTTTTCGTCCATTTTATTGTTGCGCACTTTGTTCAACAAATTGATGAACGTATCCTCTTTCTGACGATATATTTTTTCAAGTTCGATGTACACCGGTTTATTTTGGCGCATTACGTAGCTGTCGAAAAAGAAAGGTGTTTCGTACACTTGGTTCAGCAAACTCCATTCTTCGCGTGGCACCACAGGAGGCAACTGATACATATCGCCAATCAGCAAAACCTGCACACCACCGAAAGGCAAATGACGCTTTCTGCGCGTTTGGCGAAGTGTTAAATCAATTTGGTCCAACAAGTCGGCACGCACCATGCTCACTTCATCAATCACCAATAGTTCGAGATTTCTATAGATGTTTAAGCGTTGAGCGTTGTGTTTCAATACGGGCAACTTCGTTCGCGCTACGTCCAACATTCCATATTCGTTCAAGGTGGGTAATAAAGGCGTAAATGGAAATTGAAAAAATGAGTGAATGGTAGATCCGCCCGCATTGATAGCCGCTACACCTGTCGGAGCGACAATTGCAATTTGTTTGTAAGTATGTTCTTTGATGTATTTCAGCAAGGTGGTTTTGCCCGTGCCCGCTTTTCCCGTCAGGAAAATGATTTGTTGTGTTTGATTTACGAAGCCGAGCGTTTGCTCAAATTGAGGGTTTATTTCGATGTTCATTTTCCTGAATTGTGCCGTTTTCTGTGCACGAAAAATAGCAAACAGTTTGAAATGGACACTTGTTCCTGCTTTTAGCACGGTTTTATACTCAAATGGTTCAAAAAAACGAACAAGATTTTCTTTTCTCTTTCAACTTTTCACTTTTCGCTTTTCGCTACTATCTTCGCCCCACGAAAAAACAACAATTATGGATTTTACACCAAACGAAAATCAAAAAATGATTGCGGACTTGTGTCGCGATTTTGCTGAAAAAGAGATTAAACCGAAAATGATGGAATGGGACGAAGCGCAGATTTTTCCGCGCGAAGTGTTTCGTAAAATGGGCGAATTGGGTTTGATGGGCGTTTACATTCCGCAGGAATACGGAGGTTCCGGCTTTGGCTATTTTGAGTATGTAACGGCAATTGTTGAAATCTCGAAAGTGTGTGGTTCTATCGGCTTGTCGTTGGCGGCTCACAACTCGCTTTGCACGGGGCATATTTACTATCACGGAAACGAAGAACAAAAGAAAAAATACTTACCGAAACTCGCTTCGGGCGAATGGATTGGCGCGTGGGGTTTGACAGAAGCAAACACCGGTTCAGACGCGATGCGTATGAAATGCGTGGCGAAAAAAGAAGGCAGCGAATGGGTCATCAACGGCTCTAAAAACTGGATTACACACGGAGCAACAGGGGATGTGGTAGTCGTTTTGGCGCGTACAGGCGAATTATTGGATTCTAACGGAATTACGGCTTTCATCGTAGAGCGCGGAAATCCGGGCTTGAAAGCAGGTAAAAAAGAAAATAAATTGGGAATGCGTGCTTCGGAAACGGCCGAAGTGATTTTTGATAACTGCCGTGTGCCGGAAAGTGCTGTGGTTGGTCAGGTTGGACAAGGTTTCCGCCAAGCGATGCAGATTTTGGACGGAGGTCGTATCTCTATCGCTTCGCTCGGTTTGGGTATTGCGAAAGGCGCCTACGAAGCAGCCGTGAAATACGCAAAAGAACGAGAGCAATTCGGTCAGCCGATTGCAAATTTCCAAGCGATTGGTTTCAAACTCGCAGATATGGCTACGAAAATTGAAGCAGGAGAACTCTTGACAATGCAAGCGGCTTACCTGAAAAATAACAAAAAACCGATGACGAAAGAATCGGCTTTTGCGAAATATTATACTTCAGAAATAGCCGTGCAGAACTCAACAGAAGCGGTGCAAATTTTCGGTGGTTACGGCTACACAAAAGATTATCCGGTGGAAAAATTTTACCGTGACTCTAAGTTGTGTACAATTGGAGAAGGAACATCAGAAATTCAGAAATTGGTGATTTCAAGAGAAATTATGAAAGGCAACATTTGATAATTCGAAAAGTTTCCTACATTTGCAGTCCTTAAAGAATAGAATAAGATATGCTAATCATTGACACAAGAGAATCAGACTCATTAGACAAGGCACTTAAAAAGTACAAAAAGAAGTACGAGAAATCACGCATTTTGAAAGAATTGCGCGGTCGTCAGGCGTTTGTAAAACCATCGGTTCGCAAACGTAACGTAATTTTGAAAGCCGTAATGACACAGGAATACCGCAAAGAACACGATTTATAATTAAGTCGCGTTTTCGAAAAATATAAATGAAGCCTCAGTCCATCGGATTGAGGCTTTTTGGTTTGAAAAACATATCATTGCATAAAGAAAACTGAATTATGAAGTACGAAAGCATAAATCCTGCGCTTTTTATTGGAAATCGCAAACGGTTTGCAAAAAAAATGAAAGGTGGTTCTGCGGCTGTTTTCACGGCAAATGCGCTGATGCCGAAAAGTGCCGATTCCACGTATAATTGGCGACAAAATCCCGATTTGTTTTACCTCACAGGAATTGACCAAGAAGAAACATTTTTATTATTGTTCCCCGATGCGCCCAAAGCGGAATGGCGTGAAATCTTGTTCGTGCGCGAAACGAACGAACATATTGCTGTTTGGGAAGGTAAAAAACTGACGAAAGAAGAAGCCGCAAAAGCTTCGGGAATTAAAAATGTAGTGTGGTCAAAATCATTTGAAAGTTTGCTCGCCACAATTCTGTTGCAAGCAGAACATATTTATGTAAACACGAACGAAAATGATCGTGCTTCGGGCTTTCAAGTTACAGCCGAAACGCAACTCGCAGACAAATTGAAACAGCAATTTCCATTGCATAAATTTGAACGTTCCGCGCCAATTATGCACCAACTTCGTAGCGCGAAAAATGAATTGGAAATTGAGCTGCTGAAGAAAGCCATTGAAATAACACGCCAAGGATTTTTGCGCACGTTACAGTTCGTGAAACCCGGTGTTTGGGAATATGAAGTAGAAGCGGAAATTACGCACGAATATTTGCGCAATCGCGCCACACGTCACGCTTACGACCCGATTGTGGCTACAGGTGGAAATGCGTGTGTATTGCATTATGTAGAAAACAATGCACAATGTAAAGCAGGCGATTTATTGCTCTTGGATTGTGGTGCAGAATATGCGAATTATTGCGCGGATTTGACGCGTACTATTCCGGTGAACGGACGTTTTTCTAAACGCCAAAAAGACGTTTACAATGCAGTTTTGAACGTACATAATGCCGCGAAGAAAGAAATGAAAGCAGGTATTTCGCTCAATGAGTTTAATCAAATTGCGGCTGAAATTATGGAAGCGGAACTGATAAAACTGAAGTTGTTGAAACTCGCTGAGGTAAAAAAGCAAGACAAAAGTGCTCCCCTTTATAAAAAATATTTCCCGCATGGCACGGCTCACTTTTTAGGTATAGACGTTCATGATGTAGGAGATCGCTATGCGAAACTTAAAGCGGGCGCAGTACTGACATGCGAGCCGGGGATTTATATTCCACAAGAAAATATAGGTATTCGTATTGAGAACAACATCGTTGTTACGAACGGGAAACCTATAGATCTAATGGAAAAATTTCCGATAGAAGTGGAGGAGATTGAAAGCATAATGCAGCAATCAAATCGTAAGTAAGTGGTGCAAAAAAACGAGCACGTTTAGGCTATTTTTTGCATTTGTGCTCTAGCGCAGCTTTCACGAAAGCCGTGAAAATGGGTTGTGGATTTTCTACCGTAGATTTTAGTTCGGGGTGGAACTGAACACCTATAAAAAACGGATGTTTCGGATATTCCACAATTTCTACTAAACCGCTTTCCGGATTTCTGCCCGAAGCGACTAAACCACTTTCTTCATATTGTTCTAAATATGCATTATTGAACTCATAGCGATGGCGGTGGCGTTCAGCTACTTCACTTTTTTCGTAAATGGAAGCCGCGAGCGTACCGTTTTGCAAAGCACATTTATATGATCCTAAACGCATTGTGCCGCCTTTGTAGGTAATTTTCTTTTGGTCTTCCATCATATCTATTACAGGATGCGCAGTGTTTTCATTCATTTCCACAGAGTGCGCGTCTTTCCAACCTAACACGTTACGTCCCCATTCAATGACCGCCATTTGCATTCCCAAACAAATTCCGAAAAACGGAATGTTGTTTTCGCGTACATATCGAATGGCCTCAATTTTTCCCTCAATACCGCGACTTCCGAAACCGGGAGCAACCAATACTCCGTCTAAGTCTTTTAGTTCTTCGGCTACGTTTTCTCTTGTCAAATGTTCAGAGTGGAAATTTTTTACGATTACTTTACAACGGTTCACCGTTCCTGCGTGAATGAATGATTCGTATATAGATTTATAGGCATCTTGCAATTCGATGTATTTTCCTACCAAGCCAATGGTTACAGTGTCAGTAGGGTTTTTCAAATTGTATAAAAAATCTTTCCATTTCGTAAGGTTACATTCGTTGGTTGCCGAAAGCCCCAGTTTGTCCAATATTGTTAAGTCTAGTTTTTCTTTTTGTAGTTCCAATGGAACCGCATAAATAGAATGGGCGTCTTGCATTTGGATTACAGAGTCTTTACCCACGTTGCAGAAAAGCGCAAGCTTCCTGCGAATATCAGCCGTGAGTGGCATTTCTGTGCGACACACAAGTAAGTCGGGTTGTATTCCGTACATCTGCAACTCTTTTACAGAGTGCTGGGTAGGTTTCGTTTTTAATTCACCGGCTGCGCGCAAATAAGGCAATAGTGTCAAGTGGCAGACGATGGCATTTTCTTCGCCTTGTTCCCAAACAATTTGGCGTACGGTTTCGATAAACGGTTGCGCTTCGATATCGCCCACGGTTCCTCCAATTTCGGTAATCACAATGTCAAAATCGCCACATTGCCCTAAAAGCAACATTCTGCGTTTGATTTCGTCAGTGATGTGTGGAATTACTTGTACCGTTTTCCCTAAATATGCGCCCTCTCGCTCTTTATTGATGACATATTGATAAACGCGTCCTGTCGTTACGTTATTCGCTTGTGAAGTCGGTACGTTCAAAAAACGCTCATAGTGCCCTAAGTCCAAATCTGTTTCTGCACCGTCCTCTGTCACATAACACTCCCCATGTTCATACGGGTTTAGTGTGCCCGGGTCAACATTTATATAGGGGTCAAATTTTTGAATAGTTACGCGAAAACCGCGCGATTGCAATAGTTTGGCGAGTGATGCCGAAAAAATGCCTTTCCCTAACGAAGATGTTACCCCTCCGGTTACAAAAATATACTTAGCCATTACGTGGTATTTGCTCTAAATTAAATCGACAAAAGAAAAGGGAACACCGAAAGAATCGCTTCGGCAACGTCCAACTACTTTGGTCGCGCAAAGATAGAAGAAATTTCCCGTTTATGAAATTGTAAGCAATTATTGAGACGAGATATTGTAACTTTGCGCCAATAAATTTCGAATATGAATAAATTTCTGTTTGTAACGTTGTTTTTGGCGATGGGTTGCGGTGCGCAAACCAGCAATAAACTCTCTGTCGATGAGTTTGAAAAACAATTAAATGCGAATAGTGCTGCAATTTTGTTGGATGTTCGTACTCCTGAGGAAT
>JAEYZB010000148.1 GCA_023428205.1 Bacteroidota bacterium
ACCGCCCGTTGATTGTGTTGGCATTTGGCGGAAGTTTCACTTCGGGCTTTCGGTTGAGTCCCGACATCATCAAATTGTGTAATGAATTTGCACAACGAGGATATGTGACATGCACCATGGATTATCGTTTAGGGTTTGACACCGGAACGGATAGTGACACGAACCAGTTTAAAGCCTTGATTCGCGGAGTGCAAGACATGAAGGCGGCTGTTCGTTACTTTTACAAAAGTGCGCAGGAAGGAAATGAGTTCCGTGTAGATACGAACAAAATATTTATCGGAGGGGTTTCTGCCGGAGCATTCATTGCGCTGAATTATGCCTACGGGAAATTAGACACGCTTTCATTTCCTGCCCCGGGTTTTGCGTTTCCTGCATTGGAAGCGTTGGGAGGAACGGAAGGCAATAGTGGCAATCCAGGATATTCTACCAAAGTGAGCGGAGTGATAGACTTGTGCGGAGCGATTGCCGACACCGTTTGGATTATGCCGAACGACCCGCCTCTTTGCGGAGTGCATGGCACAGCCGATGATTTGGTGCGCTGTCAGTTTGATAGCGCCTACGCAGCACAAACTACAGAGTCGCGGCTATTTGGCGGTTGCGACATTAAACATAGATTAGCAGGACTTGACACCCGCAGTTCGTTTTATCTTTTTGAAGGAGCGGGACACGTCCCTTTTGTACTACCCTGTGGAATGATACCTCCATGCTCTTATTATATGGATACGACCATTTGGATAATTCGCGACTTTCTCTACAACCAACTATGCTATCAACCGTTGGGGGTAGCCGAAATGGGTGAAAAAAACGAGCAGGTTAGGGTTTATCCCAATCCAAGTCAAGACATTATTACATTTTCGTCAGTCGTTGAAACGGAATTAACCTTATCACTCTATAGTGCAGACGGCAGATTGATTTTACAAAGAGTCATTGCACCGAAAGCAGAAACCTTCATTCGTAAAGAGGAAACAGGAGCGGGCTATTACATCTACCGCCTGATAGACAGCCGAAATTCCGAACTCCGAAAAACAGGCCGTATCGTAGTTTATTAGTCTGCTTGGGTTGCGGAAGAAACTACAAAAGAATTTTCTCCGTCCCCCTTAAAGCGATTTACGAATAGGGCATACATGGTTTTTCCTGCCCAAGCCGCTTGTAAAATCAAAGGCGATTTAAAATGACTAATCATTCCTATGAGTCCTTTGGAGCGATTGTTTTCTTCTTCCAATGCAGCTTCGTCACGCGCCATAGCTTCAGAGGCTTCTCGCGCTTGTTCTGCTTGGAATCTTATTTCTCTGCGCTTTTCGTCTTTTCTCCATTTGTAGGCAGCTGGCGAATTTTTGGGTACGATTTCGTACACCACATTTGCCACTCCTTTTTTGACATACCCCAATTCTTTCGCTGCGGTATACGACAAATCCAACCCGCGGTCTTCCACATACGGTCCGCGGTCAACTACTTTTACAAGGGTGGATCTACCGTTTGCGAGATTGGTGACACGAAGAATTGTTCCGAACGGAAGTGTTTTGTGAGCTGCGTACATTCGGTCGTTATAAAAAGGAACACCGCTGGCAGTTTGGCGACCGTGAAAATAATCGTGATAAAAAGAGGCAACACAAGTCTCCTGCTCGGGAAGAGAAGCGTCTTGTGCATGAGCTGTTCCAGCAATAAATAAACTGAAAACAGCGATAAAGATAACGATAGTCGTTTTCATAGATTTTCGTTGATTCGGGGACAAAGATACCCATTTTGCCAAAAACTGCCCGAAAACGACTTGCTCCGATGTGGATAATCCCGTTATCGAACAGAGGTTGGGAACATAACTGCCATAAAATGAGAGGAAAAATGTTACCCGACCCGCAATTTCATAAAATTCCATAACGCCCGCTTTGCCGGCTCGTTTTGGGGGAGCGTTTCCAAATCGGGGCAAATAAAAACCGCGACATCGGAAATCATAAACGGGACACCTGCCTGAAGCACCAACGAACGAAACATTTCCGGAGCCTGATTGGCGAAAACGACCAAAGCCGAAACGCCCGAAGCCGTCAGTTCACGAAAGGAAATGGTTCCACTATTCATATATAATAGTAAGGTATTTTCTCTGGACTGTTTTACGGAAGCGATAATTTTATCCAACTGCGTGTTGCTTTCGCTGTTCAAATCCTCCACCATCACCCCAAAAGCGATTTTGCCGTAAACCGTTCCGCGCGAAACCATTTTCTTCTCGCTGGAAGCAAGAACATACACTTGTTCACCCTCTGAAAGTTGAAACATGACCGTTGTTTAAATTTCGGTAAAGAAATAAAAGAATTAAAAATTAAAAGAGAAAAATTAGAAACAAAAAACAAAGTGGCGCCCAAAACGAGCAAGAATACCCTATTTACTTTCCAAAAATTCTAATCGTTGTTTCAGTAAGGAATGACAAGCGTTTGGGTTTTTCACCTGCTCATTTCGAAAAACTCAATACTCCTCGTTTTTTTCACCCATTTCTTTTTCGTTTAGTCTTCTTCTCTCCCTCCCGGCTAAATTCAACAAAGGAGATAACTATATAAGCAAACACGCCACTTCCGGCAAAATACCAATCGGTTTTCTCAAAAAAAAGAGTAGGTTTGAAGCGCAAAAATCAGCAATATGTCATATCCTATCTCTATTACACGCGTTTCTAAAAGTCGCATCGACCAAATAGATTTCAATAATCTTCCGTTTGGCCGAAATTTTTCCGACCATATGTTTATTGCTGATTTTTATGATGGCGAATGGCGCGATGCCCGCATCGTTCCGTTTGGCGACTTTACATTGCACCCGGCTACTTCTGCTATTCACTACGGACAGGCTATTTTCGAAGGAATGAAGGCAGAGTTGGATTCCAATGGCACACCGATAGTGTTTCGCCCGTTGAAAAACTGGGATCGTATGAATATTTCGGCTACGCGTATGGCGATGCCGACCATTCCGCAGGAAATGTTTATGGACGCGCTCGACACGCTATTGGCAATAGACAAAGCGTGGATTCCAACAACTCCACTTTCTTCCTTATATATACGTCCATTTTTATTCGCCACGGAGAAATATGTCGGAATCCGCGTGGCGGAAAATTACCGCTTTGCGATTTTCACGTCTCCGGTTGGAGCATATTACAATCGTCCGGTGAAAGTGTATGTAAGTGAAAAATATGTGCGTGCCGTGCCGGGCGGAACGGGTTTTGCAAAAGCCGCAGGAAATTACGGAGCTGCAATGATGCCGGCTTGGGAAATTCAAAAACAAGGCTACGACCAGATTTTGTGGTTAGATGGCAAAGAGCACAGATATTTTCAGGAAATAGGCACGATGAACGTATTTTTCCAAATAAACGGCAAACTGATAACGCCCGATTTAAGTGAAGGTACCATATTAGATGGCGTTACGCGCGACAGCATGATAGCTCTCGCCAAAGCCAATGGCATTACGGTAGAGGAACGCCCAATTACGACAGAAGAAGTGCTGGAAGCGCACGCTAACGGCACTTTGGAAGATATGTTTGGCGCAGGAACAGCCGCTACTGTTTCGCACATCGGCACGTTTCACTTCCGTGGCAAAGACTACGAACTGCCGGATGTTTCCACACGCACGATTTCCAATAAACTAAAAGAGCAGCTTTCTAACATCAAATCAGGGAAAGCTGAAGACACTTTTAATTGGTTGCACCGCGTTCCTGCATTGGAGATGGCGAGCTAAACACGCACCATTACACCAATAACCCCCGAAGTTTTTTCTTTTTTTTAGTGACGAAATCTCACGGCTTTCGCAATAATGTGTTTGAAATGGGTCAAAAAAACGAACACAATTTGAGAGCAAAGACGAACTTTCTCAGCGGTTCTAAACTTTTGTTGAATTAATTGGATAAAAAATTTTGCGCTGTGTGGATAAGTTGTATATTTGCAATCCCTTTTCAAAAAGGCGGATTATTGCATGGCAAAACAAGACTTAATTGTACAGGACGGAATCATTACGGAAGCGTTAAGCAACGCGATGTTTAGGGTGCGATTAGAGAATGGACATGAGGTAATAGCACACATTTCTGGTAAGATGCGGATGCACTACATCAAAATTTTACCCGGAGATAAGGTGCAGTTAGAAATGAGTCCGTACGATTTGAACAAAGGGAGAATCACTTTCAGATATAAATAACAAATACTAAAGCAATGAGAGTAAGAGCATCGGTAAAGAAAAGAAGCGTTGACTGCAAAATAGTTCGCAGAAAAGGCGTTGTTTACGTGATAAACAAGAAAAATCCGAAATTTAAACAAAGACAAGGTTAATAACACTAAAACATTCAATAAACAATGGCAAGGATATCCGGTGTAGATTTACATAATAACAAACGTGGCGAAATTGCGCTTACGTATATATATGGTATTGGCAGAGTTACCGCTAAGAAAATTTTGGTGGCAAACGGTATTGACCCAAACACGAAAGTGAAAGAATGGTCAGATGAAAACATCAATGGTATTGTAAAATACTTGGCTGATAACTTGAAAGTAGAAGGAGAGCTTCGCGGAGAAACACAGCAAAACATCAAACGTTTGCAAGATATTGGTTGCTACCGTGGTATCCGTCACCGTAAAGGTTTGCCGGTTCGCGGTCAACAAACAAAAACCAACTCACGTACTCGTAAGGGTAAACGCAAAACGGTTGCGAACAAGAAAATGGTTACGAAATAATAATTAAGTAAGATAAAACGTAAAACGAATGGCTAAGCAGCAATCAGCAGCAGCAAGTGCGAAAGCAAAAGCTAAAAAGAGAATAGTAAAAGTAGAGAGCGAAGGGAAAGTGTTTATCAACGCTACTTTCAATAACATCATCATTACTTTTGCGAATTTGACCGGACAAGCAATTTCATGGTCAAGTGCAGGAAAAGTGGGATTCCGCGGTTCTAAAAAGAACACTCCGTATGCTGCTCAACAAGCATCAACTGATGCGGGAAAAGTGGCTTACGAAGCAGGTTTGCGCAAAGTGGAAGTGTTCGTAAAAGGTCCGGGTGCAGGTCGCGAATCAGCAATCCGTTCTATTTTGCAAAGCGGTATTGAGGTAACAGTGATCAATGATACCACCCCAATTCCACACAACGGTTGCCGCCCACCGAAAAAGAGAAGAGTTTAATTTTTATTCAAAAGATACGTAAAAGAATTTCAATATAAAGTATGGCAAGATATACAGGACCTACTACTAAAATCTCCCGCAAATTCGGAGAAGCAATCTTCGGTGAGGATAAATATTTTGATAAACGCCCTTTCCCTCCCGGGCAACATGGTGTTTCCAAAAAACGTAAACAACCATCAGAATATGCTATTCAGTTAGCTGAAAAACAAAAAGCAAAATATACATACGGTTTGTTGGAGCGTCAATTCCGCAATTTGTTTGAAAAAGCAGCCGCTAAAAAAGGCGTAACAGGTGAAAACTTGTTGAAAATGTTGGAATCTCGCTTGGATAATACCTTGTACCGTTTAGGATTTGCGGCTTCCCGCAGACAAGCGCGTCAGTTGGTAGGCCACAAACACGTTACCGTAAATGGCAACGTAGTAAACATTCCATCTTACACATTGCGTCCGGGCGATAAAGTCGCTTTGCGCGAACGTTCTAAAACATTGGATGTAGTACAAAGTGCTATCAATCACAAACCGAAAAGATTTGTTTGGTTGGCTGTAGACGACAAAGCAGTTGAAGGAACGTTTGTAAGCTATCCTGAGCGTGACCAAATTCCAGAGAACATCAATGAGCAATTGATTGTAGAGTTGTACTCTAAATAATTTTTGAACAATAAATAATAAACATAGTTATGTCAATTTTAAGCTTCCAAAAACCGGATAAGATTGTACTGCAAAAATCAACTGATTTTGAAGGAACATTTGAGTTTAAACCTCTCGAACCAGGCTTCGGTGTTACGGTTGGCAACGCATTGCGCAGAGTATTGCTTTCTTCATTGGAAGGGTATGCTATCAGTGGCGTGAAAATTACAGGTGTAGACCACGAATTTTCAACTATCAAAGGCGTAGTGGAAGACGTAACAGAAATCATTTTGAATTTGAAACAAGTTCGTTTCAAGAAAGTGATTGATGATGCAAACAGTAGCGATAAAATTTATATCAACTTGAAAGGCGTAGAGCAATTCAAGGCAGAACATATCGAAAAACAAACAGAGGTTTACCAAGTAACTAATCCTGAATTAGTGATTGCAAACTTGCAACCAAATGTTTCTTTGGAAGTGGAATTGACTATCAGCAAAGGTCGTGGCTATGTACCGGCTGATGAGAACAAAAAAGAAGGTGCGCCTCTAGGTTACATTGCTATTGACTCTATCTACACTCCTATCCGCAACGTGAAATATTCAGTAGAAAACTTCCGTGTAGAACAACGAGTGGATTTTGAAAAATTGGTGTTAGACGTAACGACTGACGGAACGGTTCACCCCGAAGAAGCAGTGAAACAAGCTTCTCGCATTATGATTCAACATTTGATGTTGGTGACTGACGAAAACATTACATTTGATACGCCAGCGACCATTACCAATGACATCGTGGACGAAACAGTATTGCACTTGCGCAAATTATTGAAAACTCCATTGGAAGATATGGACTTGTCGGTACGCGCATTCAACTGCTTGAAAGCAGCTAAAATCAACTCTTTGGAAGAGTTAGTATCTTTCAACACAAACGACTTATTGAAATTCCGCAACTTCGGTAAAAAATCCTTAGTGGAAATCGAAGCACTTTTGCACGAAAAAGGACTTTCGTTCGGAATGGATTTGAGCAAATTAAAATTAGACGAACAATAATCAGGAAAACCCTGAATAAAAACCATAAGTTATGAGACACGGTGATAAAGTAAATAATTTAGGACGTAAGAAAGCGCACCGCGATGCGCTTATGATGAACCTTACGTTGGCGTTGGTGGAGCACAAGCGTATCTTCACGACTTTGGCGAAAGCAAAAGCATTGCGTGGATATGTAGAACCGCTTATTACAAAAGCGAAGACTGACTCTACTCACAACCGTAGAACAGCATTTAGCTACTTGCAACAAAAAGAAGCTATCAAAGAATTGTTTGGCGTGATTGCAGCGAAAGTAGGCGACCGCAAGGGAGGTTATACTCGCATCATCAAAACAGGTTTTCGTCCGGGCGATGCTGCTGAAATGGCATTGATTGAATTGGTAGATTTCAACGAAATCTATACCCAAAACAAGTCTGCTGCTAAAGCTGCTGAACCGAAAAAACGCACAAGACGTGCGGGCGCGAAAAAAGCAGAAACGGCAACCGTTGAGGCTCCTGCTGCTGAAACGACTGAAACAGAAAGCGCAGAATAAGAAAAACTCTTATCGCAATATTAAAAGCCCCGAACGAAAGTTTGGGGCTTTTTTGTGTACAATCAAATGGTTGAAAAAAACGAGCCGAAAGTATCTACTTCGGCAAAAGCTTGAAGGAAAATAGCAACGACTCAATATCTTTGGCGTATTTCAATTTACGTTCTTCATTACGCGTCCATACGCAAACCTGATAATATCTATCGTTCGTTTCTAACAGTAAGTGCGAGTAGTAAATGTTTTCTCCTTGCATTTTCCCGAAAATTTCGGTGTGAATTCCTTTTACTCCGCTAACTTCTACAGCCGTAGAATCGGTAACAGATGCGCCTTCCAAAACATTTTTGATAATCTTCGTTTGCAAGGCATAATATTCTGAAAAAGACTTGTTCACTTTGCTTTTCTCTTCAAAAAATGCCGTTGCATAAATATTGCGGAAACGGTTTGCATATTGAAAAGGCGCTCCCGGCTTCACTTCGTTATCCTCTTTCATAAATGCCGGAACAGTTATTGTGAAGTCGTTATTTACATTCACAACTTTCGGCTCATTATTATACGAACACGAACTGATGAGAAAAGCCACTATTAGGCTTGACATTGCAAGCGTAATGACATTCGTTATTTTTTTCATTTTGTTGTTGTTTTTATCTTGTTGTAATAATACCAGGTCCACACACAGCCCAAACTTCCTGCAATAATTAAAATGATTGAAATAAGTTCCGCCTGTTTCAGTCCTGCGCCAAAAACATAATACAAATCGCGTCCGCTCAAGTCACGAATCTGCTCAATCAAATAGCGCTGAACACCAATCAGGATAAAGAAGATAAAAAACAACATTCCGGCCATTGGCGTTAGTTTTTTTCGCAAGAAATGCAAAAGGAAAAATATCGCCAAACACATCAGAAGTTCATAAATCGGTGTCGGATAAACCGGCTGCGGCAACACCATACAATATGCCTCCGTACAATCCTGTATAAACACACCCTCGATTGCAA
>JAEYZB010000023.1 GCA_023428205.1 Bacteroidota bacterium
CCGTTACCCCCATTTCCACCGCCTTTTCCAATAACCATTCCATCCGTTCGCTGTTTTTCAGCAATGCCACCGCCAAATGCAATTCGGGTGTAGGTTTTGGAAATTCTGTTCGTTTTTTTACCCTACTTGTGATGGTTCTTTTGTTTACAGCAATGACTTCCGCTTCCGCCAAAGTGCCATTTCCGTCCGTAAGCAGAAGCGGCTCGCCAACACTTACCCGCAAGACACGCAGGTGAGCCGACTCTTCTTCACTCAATTCAATGATTTCAGCCAATAAATCAGGATGGAAATACCGTTGCATGGCACAAAGAAACTAAAAACTAATATTTCGACAAGCTCAACAACAGCAACGAATGCCTGAAATGGGTGAAAAAAAAGAGCAGAATTCGCCTTTTTTCATTCTTCATTTTTAATTCGTAATTGTTTCTATCTTCGCCCCGTGACAACGACACAGGAAACAATAGAAGTTGTAAAAAAGATTTTTTCGGCACACCTGGAACAGCGGGATCTCCGCAAAACAGCTGAACGCTTTGCTATACTCGAAGAAATTTACAGTCGTACCGATCATTTTGAAGCAGAGCAGCTTTATATTGATTTGTTGAAAAAAGAAGTGAACGTGAGCCGGGCCACAGTTTATAATACCTTGGATTTATTATTGACTTGCGAACTTATCCGCAAACATCAGTTCGGAAGAAATCAGGCGCAGTATGAAAAATCTTACGGCTATAAACAACACGACCACGTGATTTGTATTGAGTGTAAAAAGGTTGTCGAATTTTGCGACCCGCGCTTACAACAAATTCAAAATATGGCAGGAGACTTACTGAACTTTCAAATTTCGCATCACACATTGCAATTTTACGGCACTTGCAGTTCTTGCCAAATGAAACAAAAAGCGAACGTTTAAAACATTTTTTATCAAACAGAATAAATACCAGTTTTCAGAATTATGTATGTAGATATTTTATTAGGCTTACAGTGGGGCGATGAAGGAAAAGGGAAAATCGTAGATTACTTAGCTCCCAAATATGACATTATTGCACGTTTTCAAGGCGGTCCGAATGCGGGACACACCCTTGTGATTGGTGGCGAAAAAACCGTGTTACACACGATTCCGAGCGGCATTATGCAAGCGGGGGTGAAAAATGTAATTGGCAATGGAGTTGTGATAGACCCTGTCACTTTAGTTAAAGAAATTACAACACTGACAGCAAAGGGCATTGACGTAAAAAATAATTTGTGGATTTCAAAAAAGGCACACCTCATTTTGCCGACTCACAAGGTGCTGGACGCAGCTTCGGAAGCCGCAAAAGGTCAGGGAAAAATCGGCTCTACGTTGCGCGGAATTTCTCCGACATATATGGATAAAACCGGAAGAAACGGTTTGCGTATTGGCGACATTTTGAGTGATGATTTTGCAGGATTGTATGCACGAATCAAAGAAAAACATTTGCATTTGCTGAAACAATACGATTTCGCATTTGATGTTGCAGAAAGCGAAAAAGAATGGTTCGCTGCGGTTGATTTTATTCGCAGTTTCAAACTAATCGATTCCGAATATTTTTTGAATGACGCTCTCGCGAACGGAGAAAAAATTTTAGCGGAAGGCGCACAAGGAACTATGTTGGATATTGACTTTGGAACCTATCCTTTTGTTACTTCGTCCAACACGATTTCATCGGGAGCTTGCAACGGATTGGGTGTTGCGCCTACAAAAATTCGGGAGGTTATCGGTATCGCGAAAGCCTATTGTACCCGCGTAGGAAGCGGTCCATTTCCGACAGAATTAGACAATGACTTAGGCGAAAAAATTCGTCAAATTGGCGCAGAATTTGGAGCAACGACAGGACGGAAACGCAGAACCGGTTGGATTGATTTGGTAGCCTTGAAATATGCCGTGATGATAAATGGCGTTACCCAAATCGTGATTACCAAAGCCGATGTACTGAATGATTTTGAAGAAATAAATCTGGGAACAGAATATTCGATAAACGGAGCAACAACGACCAACGTTCCGTTTGATGCGGCTTGTGTGGATATTCAACCGATTTATAAAACGCTCGCGGGTTGGAATACCGACCTTTCGCCTTTCAAAACATTTGCCGAACTACCGAAAAACACTTCGGACTATTTAGCTTTTGTAGAAAAATACTTAGGCGCGAAAATTAGCATGCTTTCTACGGGACCGGAGCGCGAGAAATTGTTGGTAAAATAAAGTCCTCTGAAAAAACGAGGAGGAATGTGTTCCCAGAGTTTATGCAAGAATTTAAACAGCCGATTGCCCTTCGTTGGGCCGACTTAGACCCGAATTTCCACGTTCGCCATTCGGTGTATTACGATTTCGGAGCAAAAAGCCGCATGGATTTTTTAGCCGAATTGGGGATTACTTCTGCTCATTTTGCAAATGACCATTACGGACCTATTTTGTTTCGGGAAGAATGTGTATTCAGACGAGAAATAAAATATGGCGATACGATTTTCATTTCTACAAAAATTTCCAAGCTACGTAAAGATTATGCCCGATTCAGTTTCGAGCATGAAATTACGAAAGAAGACGGAACGTTATGCGCTGTACTTACGGTAGATGGCGCTTGGATGGATACCGTTTTGCGAAAGCTAATTACGCCTCCTCCATACTTAATTGAAGTTTTAGAAAAGTCTCCGCGCTCCGCAAGCTTCGAGTGGATGGAGTTGAAAGCATAATCTTTCATTTGCTCATTCATTTACAATTTATAGTTTCGCTTCAAACAAAAAAAGATGGCGATAAACAAAGTAGTTTCGGGCGCAGATGAAGCCATTAAAGACATTCAGGACAATGCCGTGCTAATGTTGGGTGGCTTTGGGCTTTGCGGCATTCCCGAAAACAGTATCCATGCGCTTATTCGCAAAGGCGTGAAAGGGTTGACCTGTATTTCCAATAATGCAGGCGTTGATGATTTTGGAATTGGGCTGATGCTGAAAACGCGGCAGGTGAAAAAAATGATTTCAAGTTATGTTGGCGAAAATGCTGAGTTTGAAAGACAACTTTTGAGTGGTGAATTGGAAGTAGAGCTGATCCCCCAAGGAACATTGGCAACTCGTTGTATGATGGCGGGCTATGGCATTCCTGCATTTTTCACACCTGCGGGTGTGGGAACGGAAATTGCCGAAGGCAAAGAAACGCGGATATTTAATGACAAAGAATACTTGATGGAACACGCGTTCAAGTCAGACTTCGCGATTGTAAAAGCATGGAAAGGCGACACGGCAGGGAATTTGATTTTCCGCGGTACGGCACGAAACTTTAACTCCGTAATGGCGATGGCAGGGAAAATCACGATTGCCGAAGTAGAAGAACTTGTTCCTGCTGGCGAACTTGACCCAAATGCAATTCATACGGCAGGAATTTTTGTGAATCGCATTTTTCAAGGGGAGAAATATGAGAAGCGCATTGAGCAACGAACCGTACAAAAATCTTAACGAAACGTGCAAGCACAAAAGTTTTTTGCTCGCACAAATGGGTGAAAAAAACGAGGAGATTGACAATCATAATTTTTAATTCGTAATTGATAATTGAATAAAATGGCATTAACCAAAGAACAAATCGCACAGCGTGTGGCGCGTGAATTGAAAGACGGCTACTATGTGAATCTTGGCATCGGCATTCCGACTTTGGTCGCGAATTACGTTCCAAAAAACATTAATGTAGAACTACAATCTGAAAACGGCTTACTGGGCATGGGTCCGTTTCCGACAGAAGACAACGTTGATGCAGATTTTATTAACGCAGGAAAGCAAACCATTACATTGCTTCCAGGTGCTGCCATTTTCGATTCGGCATATAGCTTCGGAATGATTCGTTCACAACGAGTAGACTTGACGGTGTTGGGTGCAATGGAAGTTTCTGAAACAGGCGATATCGCCAATTGGAAAATTCCCGGCAAACTCATTAAAGGAATGGGCGGAGCAATGGATTTGGTGGCTTCGGCAAAAAATATCATTGTAACCATGATGCAAACGAATCCGAAGGGCGAATCCAAACTTTTGCCACAATGTTCTCTGCCGCTTACAGGTAAAAATTGCATTAAGCGCGTGATTACCGATTTAGGATTTTACGAAATCAAAGACGGAGCATTTCATTTATTAGAGTTTGCGCCAAATGTTTCGATTGAAGAAATCAAAGAAAAAACCGCGGGCAAGCTCATTATTTCGCCCGATGTAAAAGAAATGGCGTTTTAATTCTTTCCGTTTACTCGATTTTTTCCCCCCTTCGTTGACCTTAATGTTAAAAGGACGCGAACGGAACGAAAAGCCATGAAAAAATATTTGCAAAGCTTGCGAAGTTATTTTAACTTTGTCTTTCCTCTGTAAAATAAACTATTACACTTAATGAATATGAAACATTTATTACTATCGCTAAGCTTAATCAGTGTTTTTGCGCTGAATGCTCAGCAGAACTATTGCGGAACAGATGAGAACGCTCGCAGATTGAGAGAACAGTTCCCTCAAATTCTCGATTCCGAACAGAAAATGAAAGATTTTACGGAGTGGTTTATAGCGAATAAAAATAACTTTAGCCGTGACGAGGATAAGCATTACATTATTCCGGTAGTGTTTCACATTCTGCACGATGGAGGGCTAGAAAATATTCCTGACTCTAAGTTGGCAGGTCAAGAAATGACGAATATCAATGAGTACTTCAGCGCAACGAACCCAGAGTTGGGAGGCTCAACCTACCCGAACATCCATCCGTCTTTTCGCGAAATAGTGGCTGATATGAATATTGAGTTTCGCTTAGCGCGTAAAGACCCTCAAGGAAATTGCACGAATGGGATTGACCGTATCTATACCAATGCTACACGTGTAGGAAACAACGACACTAAAATTAACCCATGGCCACGCGATAAATATTTAAATATATGGGTTGCCAAAGCCGTGGAAATGGATACTTTCTCGAGTGGAACAATAGCGTACTCTATGTATCCATCCGGAGTAGATAACCAAGTGAATAATAATGTTATTGATGGCGTACAATCAAAACACGTAGGTGTTGGTGCGTCTTCCGGATTTATGCGTCACGTAATCGCACACGAAATAGGCCATTGGCTGAACCTACAACACGTTTGGGGCGGGACAAACAGCCCGGGCGTTGCTTGTGGTGATGATGAGGTGGAAGACACTCCCGTTACAATGGGACAGTCGGGCGGTTGTAACCAAAATGAAATGACTTGTGGGCATTTGACCAATGTACAAAACATTATGAATTATGCAGACTGCGGAATTATGTTCACTGAAGGACAAAAAGAACGTGCTCGAGCAGCTGTGGCGTCCGATATTGCTCAAAGAAGTAATTTGTGGTCTGTTGATAATTTAGCAACAACTGGTGTAGAGCCTCTGTATGAATGTTTGCCTATTCCTAAAGCAGAGTTTGGGCTGAATGCGCGTTATCTGTGCATCGGGCAAAATGTCCGCTTGACCGACTTTTCATTCAACTCTTCTGAATGGGAGCGTGAATGGACTTTCCCTGAAGATGTGGTGAACGCGAGCGGAAACGATTCTATCCAAAACGTCTCTTTTTCTACTCCGGGTTGGAAAACAATTACGTTGAAAGTTTCCAATGCAAGTGGAACAAGCTCCATCACCAAAACTGCAATTTATGTTCGTGATGCAACCGCAAATCCTATTCCTTATCCGTTTTACGAAACGTTTGATGATGTGAGTGCGGCAGAAGCGTGGGTGCCGATTAACTATGACAACAACGCAACAACATTTTCGCATAGCACAAGTGTTGGACATTACAGCAATGGCGCTTTTGCGTTGAATGATTATGATGCTACTTTTCGTGGCGACCGCGATGAATTGATTTCTCCGGCATTTGATTTGACCGGCATTAGCGAAACGGATTTCCGTTTTTCATTTGAATATTCTTTTGCTTGCCGTTTTGATCACGAAATGACCAATGCCTATTATGATTCTATTGCTTCCTTGGAGGTGCACATCTTGAAAGATTGTGGAGCAAGTTCAAAACGGGTAGCGCGCATTATCGGCAATCGCCAACTGATGAACGGAGGATTTATCAATGCCTCTTATGTTCCAGGTCAAAGCGATCAATACTGGAAAAAAGTAGTTGTAAATTTAGCAGGAAATACTCCTTATAAAACAGAAGGAGTACAAA
>JAEYZB010000032.1 GCA_023428205.1 Bacteroidota bacterium
GCATAATACACGGCCGTACCTAATGCAGCCACTATCGCCAACAGCCACGCACGTTCAAGAACTAAAAGGAAGTTTTTCATAATTGGAGGTAAAGTTAAAATTTTTTGAATGCCCTTTCATTGAAACATAAGCTCCGCTTGTTGATTCCTTATTGCAGCAGTAATAATAGATTTGTAACTTGCTTCCGAAAACGAAAAAGATATGGTTCAGAAACTGATAAGCGTTTTGATTGCGCTCACATTCTTTCAATTCAATTTGCGTGCTGGAAGTGATGATACCACTTACTTGGTACAAAAAGATTTGAAAATTCTGTCGTGGAATATTTTTATGCTTCCCGGAATTGTGCCTATGGCGGGACGCGTAGCGAGAGCCGAGGCGATTACCGACACGATTTCCAAATTAGATTACGACATTATTGTTTTTCAGGAAGCATTTCACAAAAAGGCTGTCGGAAAAATCCGTGAAGGGCTGAAAAATTTGTATCCCTATATGTATGGACCATATAATCAACCGAAAGACGCGGTTCATATAAGTAGTGGAGTGTGGATTGTGAGTAAAATTCCGCTAAAAGAATTAGGCGTGATTCAATTTAAGAACGGGAGAGTAGCCGATAAGGTGGCATTGAAAGGAGCCGCGTTGCTGGAAGGGATGACCAATGGGAATACCTTTCAGATTCTCGGAACACACATGCAGGCAGAAGATAAATTTCCGAACATTCGCAGGGAGCAGTTCGAGCAAATAAATAAAGAGTTATTGAGTGTCCATAGAAAAGACGGTGTACCGCAGATTGTTTGCGGAGACATGAATACCCGCCCAACCGAAAACGAAGAGTACGCCTTTATGCTAAGAACATTAGAGGCAGAAGATGGCGCGCTTGACGGTATTCAGAAAGATACTTATGACGGCACAACAAATAAATTGGCAGAAGCCGCTTGGAAAAAAGCAAAAGCTACGTTCGATTATATTCTGTTGCGAAAAAATGGAGCGGAGGTTTCTTCTATTAAACGAGAAGTGAGTGTTCTTCGCAAAAAATGGAAGAAAAATAAATCGGATTTGAGCGACCACTACGGAATGATTTGTGAATTGAAATTCTAAACAGAGGATAAAACAAAAAGTAGAAAGCAAGATGCCTTCTACTTTATAAACTTTTGACTGTATAACTCGTTTACCAGCGTATCAACGCACTTGCCCATGTAAATCCGCTGCCGAAGGATGCCATACAAACTAAATCTCCTTCTTTTACACGACCCGCTTCCCACGCTTCCGTGAGCGCAATCGGAATAGATGCCGCTGTGGTGTTTCCGTATTTGTGAATGTTAGACACTACTTTTTCATCAGGTAGTTGCAGTTCTTTTTGTACGGCTTGCGTAATGCGCACATTAGCTTGATGCGGAACGAATAAATCAATATCGTTTTCTTTCAAATCATTTGCTTTCAGGGCTTCTCGGATAACTTCCGGGAAATAACGCACCGCATTAATAAATACCAACTTTCCATTCATTACCGGAAGCAGCATTCCCTTCTCAATCATATCCGGTTGAATGCGTTCTTTCAAACGACTTCCCGGATGTTCCAGCATAAGCTCTTCTGCATAGTTTCCGTCCGCGTGAAGATGTGTAGAAAGCACGCCTTTTCCTTCTTCGCTATGGGCTTCGAGCAAAACCGCGCCTGCGCCATCACCAAAAATTACGGACATGTTGCGCCCTCTGTCGCTCAGCTCAAACACGTTGCTCTGTACTTCTGAACCAATGACTAAAACAGTTTTCGCGGCACCTGTTTTGATATATTGATCGCCTAATGAAAGGGCATAAATAAAGCCACTGCATTGCTCGCGAATATCAAAACATGGAATTTGACGAAGTCCCAATTCGCGCTGAATCAGTACCCCTGCTCCAGGGAAATTGTAATCGGGGCTAAGTGTAGCCACAACCAGCAAATCAACATCTTTGGCTGTTTTCCCTGCTCGTTCCAATGCAATTTTCGAAGCGTTTACGGCCATTGACGAAACAGTATCTACTCCTTCTTTGAAAAATCTGCGTTCTCTTATTCCTGTGCGTTCAAAAATCCATTCATCACTGGTATCCATCACTTTCGACAAATCATCATTCGTTACCACTTCTTGTGGTACATAAAATCCCAGTCCTGTTATTTTACTGTGAAACGCCATAAATTATTTGCTTGTCAGATATGAAGTCGGGTTTTTCAAAAATTCTTCCTTACAGCCGGTGTTGCAAAATGCATATACGTTTCCGTCATAAGTGGTTGTGTCTTCCAATGTTTCTACGGTAACGTCCATGCCGCAAACCAAGTCTTTCGGGGAAGCCAATTCCGAGATTGGAATTTCAATTCTTTGCGGACTTTCCGCCACCGTCTTTTCTTCTGTAGAAGCGGTATTGTTGCACGAGGCAAACATCAGTGTGGCTGCTGCCATCCATATCATTTTGTTCATATAGTTGTTGTTTCTTAATTCAAACCTATATTATTTTTTCAAATGGGTGAAAAAAACGAGGAGAAAGGCAAGTGTTAATGAATAATTGTTAATAGATAAGGCTAATTGAAGAAGCACGGGTAAGGGCGAATAATTATTCGCCTGCGGGATAGAGTCCAGGTTGATCAACCGATTTACAATATCGAAAACGATAGCTTCCACATTCCGCTAATCCCATTATTCGGTTTCTTTCAGTTTGCCGATAAGTTCGTCCGCCAAAGCTGCAATATCTTTTTTGAAAGGAGCATCGCTGCGTTTGTTTACATAACCTTTTACGCGCTCGATACAGGATTTTCCGGTGAATATATTTTTTTTGCTTTCATCATCACTCGCTAATGCTGCTATGTTTTTCAGACCATTTACAATTTGTGCGGAATCGCCATGTGTCAGATAATTCGCGTAGTAATAAAACAGAGCCGTTTTCAAATGCCCTTGTTCTACGGTCAGTTTTTCCTGAAATAATTCATCCAGTGAACGGTCGTAGCGTTTTGATAAAATATCGTAACACTCATTTTTTACGCCCCAATCGGGTTCGCTCAAAAGGATTTTCGCTTGAGTGGTAGAAAGAATGGTGTCGATGTATTCGATGCTTTCCAGTGCATTCGCCACACAGTTATACGAAGAATCTTTCAGTGCTTTTTCATAGAGAGGCAGATACTTTTTGTCTTTTGTTTTTCCTAAAAAATAAAGCGCATCACTCCGAACTAAATTTGACGAATCTTCCGCCAAAGCGATAATGTCATTCAGGAATAATTTTTGGGTAACAGAATCGGTGCCTATATATTTCAAAGCATCTTTTTTGATTTCGAAATGCGGACTCTTCAGCGCTTTACGGAAAATAAGTTCCGCATCAGCGTTGGTTTTTACGCTGTCTTTCAGTGCCTCCAGTGCTTCTTTTTGCACTACGTATTTTTCACTGTGCGCAAACTGAAATGCATATTGTGCTACGGTTTTGTTTTCTGTTTTTTTGCACAGCAAAACGCGGTCGGCATCGGCATCAATCAAATCAGGCGTTCCCAAGGCTTTGAACGCAAACCGCTGTTTACTGCGGTTGAAAACAATCGGATAGGTCATTACGATATTGCCGTAATGCACATTTATTTTCATCGGCAGTTCGTAGACTGTTCCTCTGTCGGTGTTTTGTTTTTGGGTGAAATCGACAAACACACTGTCGGCAGTATAGCTGTATTTTATGTTTAGTATCGGGTGTCCGTTATTCAGAAACCACTGGTTGAAAAAGCGGTTCATATCGCGTCCCGTCACTTCTTCAAAAGCTAAACGCAGGTTGTGTACTTCAACGGTTTTGAAGGCATTTGTTTTCAGGTAAAGTTGCAGTGATTTGAAAAACGCATCATCACCCACTTCTGCCCGTAACATATTCAAAATAGCTCCGCCTTTGTTGTAGCTGTGTGCGTCAAACATATCTTCTTTATCGTGGTAGTAAAAGCGAATCAAATGCACATTTTTTCGTTTCGATTCGCGATGGTAGCCTTCCGTTTCGCGCAGTTGTTTCCAATCGGCATAAAATGTTCCGTGCTTATGCTCGTTCCATAAATATTCGCCATAAGTGGCAAAGGATTCATTGAGTGGAATATTGCTCCACGACTCGCAGGTAACCAAATCGCCAAACCATTGGTGGAATAATTCATGCGCGATAATATCTTCATGTTTTTCGTCATAAAGCTGTCGCGCATTTCGTTGTACAAATTCCCCGTGCAATGTGGCGGAGGTATTTTCCATAGCTCCAGAAACATAATCGCGGGCGATGACTTGCGCATACTTTTGCCATGGATAATCTACGCCTAATTTTGTGCTGAATAGTTCCAACATTTCAGGCGTTACCCCAAAAATGTCTTTTGCAACAGAGGCGTATTCCGGTTCTACATAGTAACTTACTTCTTTGTCGCGCCATTTATCTTTCACGACTGCGTATTTGCCGATAGCCATCATCACTAAATAGGGCGCGTGGGGCAAATCCATTTTCCAAATGTCGGTGCGCGTGCCGTCTGTATTGGAAATGGATTTTATGAGCAATCCATTGGAAAGGGTAGTGTTTTCGGCTTCGGTAGTGATAGCCAATTGCTGTGTCATTTTTTGGTTCGGTTTATCAATGCAGGGAAACCAAGCGGAGTTAGCTTCAGTTTCGCCTTGTGTCCAGATTTGGCGCGGTTTATTTTTTTCTTTGTTCAGTGGATTGATAAAATACAAACCTTTGTCGCCAGCAATAGCCGCAGAACCGCCTAATTTTCGTTCGTTTGGTTTGGCAGTATAGTCAATCAAAATCTTGTACGGTTTTCCTGCAGGAAATTCTTTGCCTAAATTAATTTTCAGTTGTGATGTATCATAGGTGTATTGTAAATCTTGCGTAGTGTTGCCGTCAATCAATGCGAGTTTATGAATATCGAAATTCTTAGCATCTAAAATTAATTCTTGGGTAGGGTAGAAGTGCGGTTGTAAGGTTAGTTCCGCAGTTCCATACAGATATTGTTTCTCCCAATCAAAACGCACTTTCAAATCGGCATGAATCAGATTATTTATTTTCGTTTCGCTTGCGCGATATAAATCTTGTCGCGAACCAATCACTTCTATTTCGGGAAGTTCTGTAATGGGGATGTTGTTTTGCGAAGTGGTGTTTCGGGACGTTTTACAACCGGCAACAAAGAAAAGAAGTGCAAGTAGAGAAAGGAGGAGTTTATTCATGCTGTTTTATTTACGTGGCTAAAATAAAATAGTTGCGGCAATAAATTACCGCAACTATCTAAATGGTGTGAAAAAACGAGCAGGATTACTTCAAATACACGTCTTTTACTTGTGCCGTAGATTTTTGCAAGCGAATGTTGAAGGTTGGATCCAAAATTTTACTTGCTGCAGGATAATCTTTGAAGTGTTTAATCATCATTTTCTTTAATTCCGGATGCGAAACGGTTTGTACATTTCTGGAAATGCTGTGAAATGTTCCAACGATTGCATCTTTGATGCCTTTGTAGTAATCAATCAAAATGTTTTCGTCTTTTACCACCGGTTTCAATTTGCCTGTTGCAGGATCATTTTCCATAGCAACATACGGTTGGTTTTGCACAAAATCCATGAGAGTCAGTTCATCTGAACGCAGATTATTCAGCGGTTTCATATTCATATCAATGGCTTTTACCAAATCCATTTCGCCATTGTTCGTCAGCAACATTTTCGCGCTGTCCAAATCCAATTCCATAAACTTATAGTAAGCGTAATATTTGTTTGCTAAATTCAGGTTGCCGGCTTTGTCGTAGATTTTGGCAGCCAATTGATAGTTCATGGCGTTTACGTTATCTGTAGCTAATTTTTCTACAGCATCAGTATTGGCAAACTTCATATAGCTCTCTGCCATTTTTACGTACACGTTTTGTGCTTCTGATGTTTTCCCTACCTCGTTAAATTTATCGGCACATTTGCGCATTCCTTCGGTATAGTCAATCATACTATAAAAATCCAAGGCTTTTTCGTAATCGTTCTTTGCGAAACTCAAATCACCGGCTTTTCTCAAGGAGTTTTTGCTGCCTATTTGTTTATAAAGGTCAATGGCTTTCTCTGCCGATTCTCCGCCTTTAGCCAATAAAGCGTTTGCCACTTTTTCGGCTGCCGGAGTATCTGTCGCAAGGAAATAATATTCTAAAGCTTTGCTGTAACCCGCTTCGCCACGACTGAAATATCTGTCGCCAATGCCCGATGCACCTTCTTTAATAGCGCCACTTTTGTTGTAAAAGTTTACGGCATTTTTCACCATTTTGGCTTCTACTTTCACATCGTCTGTTTCAAATGCTTTTTCGGTGTAAGCATCAGCTACTCTTCGCAAGCCGTCCTTTTTTTCGTTTTTATCGCAGCGTCCGTAATAGTTTGACGCTTGTACTAAATCATCGTGTTCTAAAAAAGCATCTCCGATGATTAGATTTTGTTCGCGTTTCATTCCTCCTTTGGTAAATAACTCACTTGCTTTCTGAATGAACTCCATCTTTTTTTGAGGTTCTTTTTGCGCAAACGCTTTTTCGAGTAATTCTCTTCCTTTATCAATGTCTTTGTTTTGTGCATTTGTACTGCAACACACTGCGAAAACCAAGCAGATGGTTGCTATCGCATTCATTAGTCCTTTCATATTGTGTAAGTTTTTGGCTGAATAACTATCGAACCAAAGGAACAAAGTTTATTACGCAAATAGAAATTTTAGCTAAACTTTTTTTTGATAGTGAGCCTATTATGGCTTATAGCGGGCTTTTGCAATAATCTCCTTAGGCTGAATTTTTTCCATTAAGTGAGGCAAAGAAACGCTTCCATTGGCTTCACGCATAAATTTATGCACAATTTGCC
>JAEYZB010000036.1 GCA_023428205.1 Bacteroidota bacterium
GTCATTGCCGGTTGTTTGGTTGCCAATGCGGAGTGAGTGATGTGAATGAGAATAAATCCCATGGCATAATTTAAGGAGAACAAAACTGCCTCCCAAAATGGTGCGGCATGAAAGTCATGAATAAATATTTTTAAAATAACTATCAGTGAAATAATAAAACCGCCTTTGCAGGAAGCCCAAAAGAAATCTTTGTATTCCGCCAGTGTAGAGGTAATATAGTGTTCTCCTGATTTACTTTTGTGCTCAGCAATTTGGTATGAGAGAATACCGATATTATCAGAAATGAATTTACTGATACTGTATCGCTGTGTCGAATTTTCAATCGTTTTAATGAAGAAGCTGTTTAGTTTTTTTGTGCTAAAAACTTGGCGATTACATAACATAGAAGCCAGTAAATTAAGTCGTTTTATTTGTGAATAGATTCTGCCCGAAAAGAAAGTTTGCTCTATGCTCGTTCCGTTGATTTTTCTTAGTTCTGCAAGCCTTGCCAGATACTGTTTGCAAATCCGCAATTGTTTTTTCAATTCACGATACGCATTTTCTGTTTCAAGATGGTTGTTCGTTTTTACCGCTTCAATCAATTTGTCTACAGCTACACTTTGCTCTGAAAAAACATCAGCGACTTTATCTGCCGGTAAATGAACGGCAATAGGTTTTTCCAAAGCAGTAGAGGCTATGCGAATAGAAAGGATTTGCATGGAAGCAAAAATTTCATTTTGAACGTGCGGTGTCACCCAATCAACATCTTTGGTAATCGTCAATATGAAATTTTGCCATACTTTCGGGTCAATGGCTTTTACCCATTCGTAGTCACCCGAGCGATGGAATAGTTGATGCAAAACGCTGTCGGCATTACATTCTGCTTGCAATTCCGGTAAAATATAGTGTCGCGCGCGTGACCAGACTTCCTTAGAAAAATGGGTAGCAGTCGGGAGTCCATTTTCTGTAAATAGCGAAACGAAGGACGAAGAATTAACAAGCGAAAAAAGTGTGTTTCTCACGGCATCGGCATAGATTGCATTGTTTTGCAAAATCGAGGTGAGTGCTATTAATTGTGCTTGTGAAAAATCTTTTGACGCTAATGTTTTTGGACGAAGTTTATCAACCAGCTCCGCTAATAGATGAACTTTGTCGGAGCGACTTTCTGCTGCACGCAATTTGTCAAGAACCGTAATCATAGTTTGCTAAAGATAGAAAAAAGAGATTAAGTATGCCGAAAGAGATGCTATAATTTATCTCCTCGCAACATCCGAAATCGTTTCCGAGCCTCTAATGTTAGGACAGAGCCTTGATAATCGGTAATGAGCTTTTGATAGAGTCCCTTGGCTTTTTCTTTGTCTCGCAATTGATTTTCGGTAATGTCCGCTAAAAGAAAAAGTGCGTCATCGCCTTTCAAATCGTGACCGTAATTTTTCACGATGTTTTCCAAAAGCGGAATTGCTTTTTCAAATTGCCGTCCACGCACGTAAATTTGTGCTTTGGCAAAGCAAATGTCGTCATACAATTCGTGTCCGGGGAAGGTGAAGATAATGCTGTCAAGCATTTTGTCAGCTTCGCTATCTTTGTTTTGAAAACTCAGCAAATCAGCATTTGCGAAGAGCTGCATTGCTTCGGAGGTGGTATCTGTGCCTAAATTATCAATAATGAAAACCGACAAATTTATCGCATCGTTTGAAATCAGTTGTGAAGTTGCCGACTTTAAGATATTCAGTTGCGTTTGCGCCCAATCAAATTCGCCTTTGTAGTAGGATAGTTTCGCATTTTTGAAACGTGCTTCTTCACCCAATGGCGAATCTTTTTCATCCTTATCTACCTGAGAATACAAGAGAGTAGACTCCCACACATCTCCATCAATTAAATAAAAATCGCCCAACGATAGTTTCGCCTGATTGCGCAAACGTTGTGGTACATTCGACATGGCGATGAGTTTCTCGCAAGCCGCTATCGCAGAGGGGATGTCGTGCAAGTAAAACCCCTGTAATTCTGCCAATTCCTTAATGGATTGTGCCGTTTGCACGCTGCCTTCATTTTCATGGATGAACAGTTCATAATCTTCTTTCAGTGCCAGCAAATCCGCTTGGGTGTAGTTAATTGTTTTTGCGATTTTTTCTTTACGGCAATTCAGTTGGTCGGTGCGTGCCTGAAAATATAAATATGAACGCGGTTGCTTTTTCACAACATATTCATAGCCGGAAAGGGCTTCGTCATAAAATCCTTCCGACTGTGCAATATGCGCCACATTCAGCACTTCAGCACCATCGCCATTGGTGCGTTTATCGAGCGCCCGCATTTGCAATAATGCACCTTCAAAATCTTTATTCTGAATATAAATCCATGTTAAGAAATCGATTAAGCCTTCGTTTTCCGGTTGCTTTTGAATTTTAGTGTATAACAGCGTTTCCAATTCGTTCATCAGCTTGTCGCCATTTGCACTTGTTTGGATAACGTTTTTCACGCGTTGGGTTTGCTCGGGAAAATTTTCTATATAATCCAAATAGTATTT
>JAEYZB010000039.1 GCA_023428205.1 Bacteroidota bacterium
AATGGCTACTACGCACGGAGTAATGGCTGCTACGCACGGAGTAATGGCTACTACGCACGGAGTAACGGCTGCTACGCACGGAGTAACGACTACTACGCACGGAATAATGACTACAAAAATAGACAGCAATATGTTTTTAACGTTTTTCCCCTGTGAAACAAGCGGGAACACTCCCGCAGAAAATTTCGGGCTGTATAAGACTCTTTTTACCCCACTCCCTGGTATATTTTCAGATGTAGTGGTGGCGAGTGTTTTGGTTTGCTCTATGTGTGCAGAAAACAGCATTGGTTTGGTAATGTTGTTTAAGGTTGCGATAGCGAAAATAAAAATAATTGATTATTGAAAATGGAAAATATTTTCGTACCCAATATCGCGCGAGCATTAGCGAAGCGATGCTTGTGTGTATGTATAAACGTGCTCGTTTTTTTCACTCACATCCTGACCACTGACGACTCCTCTCCCCTTCCCACATCGCGCAAGCATGAGCTAAGCGGTGCTTGTGTGTATGTATAAACGTGCTCGTTTTTTTCACACCCTTTCAAATTGGTCGGAAAAAATGAGCAGGATAAAAATCGCTCTCGTGTCAGGCATTTTTTATTGCAATCTGAATGCGCTCAATCTGATTTAAATGCCGCAGAATATGATTGATGAAAAACTGAAACGTATCGCCCAGTTTAAGTTTCAATAAACCGGAGATGGAAGTCGAAATCTTCACGTTGTTTAAACTCACCGTTCTTGATTGGTTTAGCAAGTCCAAAAGTTTGATTTGTTGATGGATAAATTTGTCAATAACGGTTTTATCAAGATTGGCGTTTAATGGATTTTTATCTTTAAACGTTTTCATTTTGTTCAGCTTTTCTTTGGGCAACATACTTTCTGCAAAATAATTTCCTAAAAATCCGCTTTTAAATTCAAGCTCCGGCTCAGTATCGGAGCTTTTTATTTTGCTTTCTATCTGCGGCAAATAAAAATTGCCATACAAATTCAAATGCTCCAAACACTCTAAAATACTCCAGGAGGTTTCCTGCTCTTTCCACGTCAGTATCCGCAAATCATACGTCTTAAGCTTTTCAGCTTGATTTATCACTTGCCTTGTCTGCTCTAAAAGCGTTTGTATTAAGTTTTCTGATTGCATATTTTAAATTTTATGCAAAGGTCCGAAAAGTGCCTTTTATAAATCTTGATTGAAGTCAAGACTTTTTCAATCTTGACAGCGTTTCGGGACTCATTCTTAGGTAGTTCGCTATATGTCGGTTGGGGATTTCCTGAAAAAGTTGCGGACTGCGTTTTAAAACTCTTTCGTACCGCTCTTTTGGGGAGTTTGTCAGAAGGTCAATTTCGCGTTCCATTTGTTGAAGAACCAAGTTTTCTAAAATTTTCGTCCACAAATTTCGATTGCGCTCCATTTCCCAAAACGTTTCAATTTGTGCTTTGGTTATCACTTTTATTACGGTCTTTTTTATTGCCTGAATAAACAGGTCGGAGGGTTTTCCTGTCAGAAAAGAGTCCAACGAAACGATTAAATTTTCTTTGTAACCAAAGCGAATGGTTTGTTCTTCATAATCGTCTAAAACAAACACTCTCAAACTTCCACTCTCGACATAATAAACATTCGTATCCACACTGCCTTTTACTTTCAGGAATTCGTTTCTGTCGATGGTTATTGTTTTGCCGGAAAGTTCAACAAGTTCTTTCATTGTTCTACTATATCATTCGGGCTTGTCTGTGTGTCATTTTCAAATGAAACATCCTGCAACAACAGCAGTTATCGCACATTCCAACGCCCCTGTGAAAACAAAACAGTTTTCTCTCTTTGCGTACTATCTGTTTTACTCGAAAAAACCAATCGAATTTCGGGTAAATTATCCCCGTTCTTATCTTCGATAAAGCTATTCGATAAGCGATAATTACTATCGGCTTTCACAATTGCAATCGTGTCAAACTCCCCTACCGATTTCCGCTCGGTTACCAGCACATTTTCAAACTCTGTGAAACCGCCCGAAGCCACACCATACTGCACCTTGCCGAAATTATGGTCTTGGGTGTATTCGTATGAAGCCTCAAACTTTGACTGCATGGCTGTGTCAGCCGCTATCGCATCAAAATCCAAATCGCCATAAGTAGGCGTTTTATCTTTCTTTCCGGAGCAACTTGCCAAAATTGCAAAGCTCAAAGCCCAAAGTCCAAAGCTGAAATGATTTTTCACTTTTAGTTTTTAATTTTTCACTTCTTGCAAAAGTTCTACAAACTTATCAAAAAGGTATCTTGAATCGTGTGGACCCGGACTTGCTTCGGGATGGTGCTGCACAGAAAATGCTTTCGCATTTTTCACCCGAATTCCCTCCACAGTATCATCGTTCAAATTCAAATGCGTAATTTCCACATTCGCGTTTTTCGCTACTTCTTCTTTGCTCACCGCAAAGCCGTGATTTTGCGAAGTAATTTCCGAAATTCCCGTTACCAAATTTTTCACCGGATGATTCAAACCGCGATGTCCGTGGTGCATTTTGTAAGTCGAAATGCCATTTGCAAGCGCAAGCAATTGATGCCCCAAACAGATACCGAATAACGGTTTTCCGCTGTCCTGAATTTGTTTTACGGTTTTAATCGCATAGTCCATTGCCGAAGGGTCACCGGGACCATTGGAAATGAAATACCCATCAGGATTCCACGCCTTCAGTTCTTCAAACGAAGTTTCTGCATTAAATACTTTGGCGTATATACCGCGTTCGGTCATACAGTTCAAAATACTGCTTTTCACTCCGCAATCCAAAACGGCTACTTTATATTTCGCGTTTTCTTCTCCTACAAAATACGGCTCCTTGGTCGAAACGCGTTTCGCTAAATCCAAACCACTCATATCGGGCGTTTCAGCAAGTTTCTTTTTCAATACGTCTATATCCTCTGTTTCAGAAGAAATAATACAGTTCATCGCGCCTTGCTGACGAACATGAATGGTCAAAGCGCGTGTATCCACTTCGCTGATTCCAACTAAATTATTTTTCTCGAAATACGCTTGCAACGACTCTTCCGACTGCAAACGCGAGAAATTGTTCCCCGAAAATTTTTTACAAATCAACCCTGCAATACTGATGTTTTTTGCTTCTGTTTCGCTGTCGAGCGTTCCATAATTTCCGATATGGTCGTTCGTCATAATGATTATTTGCCCGAAGTACGAAGGATCGGTAAATACTTCCTGATAGCCCGTCATTCCGGTATTGAAACAAATTTCGCCCGATGTAGTGCCGATTTTTCCGAGAGATTTCCCTTTGAAGACCGTTCCGTCTGCGAGGAGCAGCGTTGCAGGAACAGCATTATATGATTTAATCATTGCCGTTTTTTGGAGCGTAAATGTAATTTATTTTCGGGACTAATTGCGAAAAACCATAACGTGCTCGTTTTTTCAAAGGACTTATAAACTCCTGCTCGTTTTTTCACCCCATTTCATTACGTTTGCGCTATGGTTTTAGAACAACTCTATACAATTTTTTCCGCGTCAAAAGGTGTAACGACCGACACCCGAAACATCCAAAACGGACAATTGTTTTTTGCCCTGAAAGGCGAAAATTTCAACGCCAATTTATTGGCCGTAGAC
>JAEYZB010000104.1 GCA_023428205.1 Bacteroidota bacterium
AGACCCGGCATACTCTCATCCAACAACACCACATCTACCGCATTTTTCATTACAAAATCTATCGCATCTTTGCCATTGGAAACGGTCTTCACTTCATAACCTTTGTCCGTCAGGAACATTACCTGCGGTTTCAGCAAATCAATTTCGTCATCCGCCCACAGAATCGTTGTTTTCGCCATACTTTTTCGTTTATTTGTCTTTGATACAGAACGTAAACTACGGAAATAAAGTTTGTTCAAGGCGTTTTGCTTAACAAAAATTCTTGAGCCTAAATAAAATGAAAGACTTCAAACACAAAATCTTCAACGACCCGGTTCACGGGTTCATTACCGTTTCTGATAAATTGGTGTTTGATATTATCGAACATCCGTACTTTCAGCGTTTACGCAGAATCAAACAACTCGGCTTTAACGACTTTGTATACCCTGGTGCGATTCACACGCGCTTTCATCATGCGCTTGGAGCTTATCACTTAATGTTAGGTGCTTTGAAAATTTTGAGAATAAAAGGCGTGAAAATTACCGATGAAGAAGTGCAAGGCGCGTGCATTGCGATTTTATTGCACGACATCGGACACGGACCGTTTTCTCATACGCTCGAATTTAATTTACTCAAAGGGGTACATCACGAAGAGATTTCAAAAGCGTATATGAGCGAGTTGAATAAACAGTTCAAAGGAAAGCTAAACATAGCGATTGCGATTTTTGAGGGCACCTACAAAAAACAATTTTTACACCAACTCGTTTCATCACAATTAGATGTGGACCGATTGGACTATCTCACACGCGACAGTTTTTTTACGGGCGTTCACGAAGGAGTAATTGCGCATAATCGAATCATCGAAATGCTGAATGTACACAACGATGAACTCGTGATTGACGAAAAAGGAATTTATTCCATAGAGAATTTTTTAATAGCCAGACGAATGATGTATTGGCAGGTGTATTTGCACAAAACCGTTTTAGGGGTAGAGAAACTTTTAATAAGCGCAATTAATCGCGCAAAATTTTTGTTAGCACAAAATCAACCCGTATACGCTCCTGCCCCTTTGTTGTGGTTTTTGAAAAATGCGGTTTCATTAGATGACCTGAAAAAATCAGCCATTGTTTTGCATACGCATTCGCATATTGACGACCATGATATTATGTCTGCTTTGAAAAATTGGCGCGACCACGATGATAAAATTTTGAGCCTTTTAGCTTCGTTCATTTTAGATAGAAAATTACTGAAGGTAGAAATGAGCAACAAGTCTTATGCGAAAGAAGCAGTACAAGCAAAGCGCGAAAATACGGCAAAAGCATTAGGCATTTCGATGGAAGACACAAGCTACTTTGTGTTTACTGACAAAACAAGCAATCGCCTATATAACACATCCAAAGAGCACATCAATATATTGAGTAAACATGGCGAATTGTCTGATGTAGCAAAAGCCTCTGACCATTTCAAAGAATTAGGATTAACAGAACCTGTTACGAAACATTTTGTGTGCTATCCCAAAAATCGCGCATAAAAACACAATAAAAAAACCGCTTTTCGTTTTAGGATAAACAAAAATTAAAATGCAATTTTCAGCAAAAGATATAGCAAGCGTAATTGGTGGCACCATTGAGGGAAATCCTGACACGAGAATTTCTCAAATCGCTAAAATAGAAGAAGCTACTTCTGATTCGATTTGTTTTATTGCTAATCCCAAATATGAATCGTATGCCGAAAAAGTGAATGCAGGAATTCTGATTGTCAATCATTCCCTGAAATTCACCAACTCTAATATCGGTGCGGTAATCCGTGTAGCAGACGCTTATGCGGCTTTTACAACATTGCTGGATTTGTACCAAAAAATGCAACAGCAAGAAAACAAATCTGTGATTGAAAAACAGAGCCATACAGGCGAACGAACTACGTTGGGTGAAAATGTGTATTTGGGAGCGTTTGCTTATGTTGGCGATGATGTGAAAATTGGAAACAATGTGCAGATTTTTCCGAATACCTACATTGGCAATAAATCGGAAATTGGCGATAACACGATTATTTATTCAGGCGTGAATATATACCACGAAACGAAAATCGGATCGAACTGTATCATTCATTCAGGAGTAATAATTGGCGGTGATGGCTTTGGTTTCGCGCCACAACCTGATGGCAGTTACAAAAAAATTCCACAGACAGGAAATGTGATTATTGAAGACAATGTGGAAATTGGAGCAAACACTACGGTCGACCGCGCCACGATTGGCTCAACAATTATTCGAAAAGGAGTGAAACTTGACAACTTAATTCAGGTTGGACACAACGTGGAGATTGGAGAAAACACCGTAATTGCGGCTCAAACAGGAATTTCAGGCAGTGCAAAACTCGGCAAACAAACCCTCGTTGGCGGACAAGTCGGAATTACAGGTCACTTGAAAATTGCAGACGGCACGAAGATACAAGCAAGAGCTGTAATCATTCAAGATATTGAACAGCCGAACACTTCTCTTTCAGGAGTTCCGGCTATCAATGCGCGGGAGCACTACCGCCAAATTGCAGCAATCAAACGTTTGCCGGATTTACTGAAACGGATTGACGAGTTGGAAAAAGCATTGAAAAAGTAAGATTCAAAGTCCTCCGAAAAAATGAGCAGAATCGGGCGAAGCGGATGAAAAAAATGAGCAGGATTACTTACACATTTTCTCTCACAAACCGTTCGCAATAATTTTTGATTTGCTCGCGAACGACTCGGAATTGCGCATTGATTTCTTCTTCTGTGCCTACTACTTTTGAAGGGTCCGAAAAATTTTGATGAACCTTTTGGGCATTAGTCGGAAAAAACGGGCAACGCTCTTTCGCGTTATCGCAAACTGTAATCACGAAATCAAAATCAATGTTGCGATATTCGTCAATATTGTTGGATGTGTGGCGAGAAATGTCAATGCCATCTTCTTTCATTATTTCAATCGCTTTCGGATTTACCCCGTGAGTTTCCACGCCTGCGCTATACACAATTGCTCGCTCTTTCGAGAAATGCCGCAAATAACCTTCTGCCATTTGACTTCGGCAACTATTGCCCGTACAAAGGACTAATATTCTTTTTGGTTCCATATCAGCAACAACCGCTATTAGGCGCGCAGCAAGAGCTTTGCGCGGTCTTTAAT
>JAEYZB010000125.1 GCA_023428205.1 Bacteroidota bacterium
GCCAATACGCTGTTTGTGATTTTGCCCGACCACAGCCACCGAACACCACGCGAATCGCCTCGTTACACAGCCGAATTTCATCACATTCCCTTGTTGTTTTATGGAGATGTGATTGTGGATTCTTTGCGCGGGAAACGCATTGATTATCCTGTTTCGCAATGTGGTGTTTCGGCTACGGTTTTGCAGCAATTGAATTTGGATAATGAAAAATTTCAATGGGCCAATAATTTGCTGAACGAAAGCGATGCGCGCGCGTTTTTTGTTTACACGGAAGGAATAGGGATGGTGACTCCAAGCGGAAAAATCAGCTATGATGCGCGGAATAAAAATGTAGTGCAATTTTCAGTATCACGTGGTGATACAGTGACTTATCTTACTTCTGCAAAAGCCTATTTACAAAAGATTTACGATGCGACCGTTTCGCACTAATGTGAGGGCGAATGGAATTCGTCCCTTTTGTGGATAAAATATTCCTGCCTTTTTTTTTCATAAATTACTTTTACTGAAAATTCTCGTTTTGCAGATAAAGAAATTTGCCGCGATTGATATAGGCTCTAACTCGGTGCGCTTGTTGATTGAGCACGTTATGGAAAGTGAAAAGGAAGTGCTTTTCAAAAAGAATGCTTTGGTGCGCGTGCCGGTGCGCTTGGGTGAAGCCGCTTTTACGAGCCACAAAATTCCTGAAGCGACTATCGTTCGGCTGATTGATGCGATGCAAAGTTTCCGCTATTTGATGAAAGCAAATGAGGTGCTGCACTACAAAGGTGGTGCGACTTCTGCACTTCGTGAAGCACAAAATGGAGCAGCAATTGTGCGCAGAATAGAGGAGGAAACCGGAGTGAAAATTCAAATTATTTCGGGAGCTACAGAAGCGAAAATGATTTTTGCGAGCCAAAAAAGTTTTGCCACGAAGTTGAAGGATAAATGTCTGTTTGTAGATGTAGGAGGCGGAAGTACTGAAATGACACTGTTTTCCAAAGGAGAAATTATAGCGGCAGAATCGTTTGATATCGGCACAATTCGTATTTTGAATAATCTCATTACGAAAGAGAGCTGGAAGCCCGTGCGCGAATGGTTGAAACGGCATGCGAAAAAAGCAGACAATCTTTCGATAATCGGTTCGGGTGGAAATATCAATCGTATTGCCAAATTAGCGGAGTTGAAAAGCGGAAAGGCGATGAGCTTTGAAGCCTTGGAAGAAATTATTCGCAAACTCAAAACCTATTCAATAGAGGATCGTATGCGCTTGTTCGATTTGAATCCTGACCGCGCGGATGTTATCGTTCCTGCAGGGGAAATATTTTTGGAAATTATGCGAATGTGCGATTCTAAAAAAGTGTTTGTGCCTAAAATCGGGCTTTCGGACGGAATGGTACGCGATGTCTATGCGGAATACAAAGCAATGGTTAATGGATAATTGTTAATGGTGAATGCGGGAAATCTGCTCGTTTTTTTCAACCATTTTTTCGCTTTGTATAGAACATGATATTATCTGCATGAAGCGATGCGAGAAAACCAATACGACCAATCAATTAGTTTTAAAGCAGCTCCTTGCTCGGAATCCACATTACTTTTTCAAAGTTCTGTACCTGATTGTTTTTTACGACAATTCCTTCTTCTTCCAAGAGTTGCTGCATCGTTTCGGGTGTTTCAAAATGATGTCTTCCGGTGAGTAAACCGATTCGGTTCACTACGCGCTGTGCCGGTACAGGCGGTTGTTGGTTGTGTGCGGCATTCATTGCCCAGCCCACCATTCGCGAAGAGCCGCTACTGCCTAAATAACGGGCAATATCACCATAAGAGGCTACCCTTCCGCGCGGTATCAGGCGCACTACGTCATACACATCTTGAAAAAAGGAGCGAGTTTTATCGGAGTATTCCATATTGGTTTACGAAGATAGCGGAATCTGCAAATGGGTGAAAAAAATGAGCAGGATAGTTGCCCAAAATAAAAAGTCCCGCGTTTGCGGGACTTTGATATTTTTTAGATGGATTGCTGATTAGCTTTGTGCTTTCAAGAATTCTTGTACTTTGTCTTTGTGTACAATTTTTTCTTGGAAACCGTATGAACCTGTTTTGCCTTTTACTGCCTTGATTACGCGAACGTAGTCTTTTGAACCAACTTGAGCACCACGGTCAGTACGGGCGTTTTTTGATATTTTTCCCATTGTCTTTTATTATTTAATTTCTTTGTGAACAGTTACTTTTTTCAAAATCGGATTGTATTTTTTTAATTCAATACGCTCCGTAGTTGTTTTACGATTTTTGTACGTCATATAACGTGAAGTACCCGGAAGTCCACTCGTTTTGTGTTCCGTACATTCCAAAATCACTTGAATTCTATTGCCTTTCGATTTTTTTGCCATTGCTTTGTGATTTTAATTATTTCAAAATGATTTCGCCTTTCTTATTCAACTCTTTCAAATAAGCGTAAATACCTTTTTTAGTGATTGTTTTGATAGCCGAAGTGGATACTTTCAAATCAATAAATTCGTCTAATTCAGCAATGTAAAAACGTTTGTTTTTCAAATTCGGTAAGAATCTGCGTTTTGTCTTGCGGTTTGAGTGCGACACATAATTGCCTGTCATTGGACCTTTACCTGTCAGTTCACAAAAATTTGCCATAACTTTTCTTGTTTCTTTATTAAGGGAGGGCAAATGTAAATAAACTTTCCAAAATTCCATATTATGGGTTAAAAAAAAGTGAGAGGCATAACCCATAAGCCGGTTTTACGAAGCAAAACGCGTAATTCGTAATTGATTTTCAGCACTCAGGCAGTGAAAGCGGAATATTTACCGCCAAGCCACCATCGGCTGTTTCTTTGTATTTGCTGTTCATATCCAAAGCTGTGTCCCACATCGTTTTTATCACGCTATCCAAAGAAACTTTGGCAAAATCAGGGTCGCTTTGCATGGCGAGTTGTGCGGCCGTAATGGCTTTTATGGCGCCCATGGTGTTGCGCTCGATGCACGGAATTTGCACCAAACCGCCAATCGGGTCGCAGGTCAAGCCCAAGTGATGTTCCATGGCGATTTCGGCAGCTTGCATTACCTGTTGCGGAGTCCCGCCCATACATTCCGTCAATCCCGCAGCCGCCATTGCCGAAGAAACGCCAATTTCCGCTTGGCAGCCACCCATAGCAGCCGAAATGGTGGCACCATGTTTGAAAAGCATTCCGATTTGTGCGGCTGTGGCGAGGAATTTTATTACATCGTCTTCCTCGCTTTCCGTAAAAAGCTGTTGATAGAGAAGTACTGCGCGAACAACCCCTGCTGCACCATTTGTGGGAGCGGTAACCACCCGCCCGAACGCGGCATTTTCTTCATTTACCGCCAAGGCAAAACAACTTACCCAATTCAGAATTTGCGCGAAATTGGCATTTTGCAATTGAATGTTGTGTTTCCATTCTTCTATGGTTGAAAACGATTTGCCGTTCATGAGTTTTTTGTGAATCTCAAAGGCTCTGCGTTTCACATGCAAGCCGCCCGGTAAAATTCCCGAAGTCGCGCAACCTTTATAAATGCATTCCTGCATTACGTTCCAAATATTTTGAATGCCTGCGCGCGTTTCTGTATCGCTGCGCCAGGTTTTTTCGTTTGCCAAAACAATTTCTGAAATGCTTTTTCCGGCAAGCATAAAGTACTGCAATAATTCTTCCGAATCGTGAATAGGGAAGGGGACTTTCTGCTCGTTTTTTTCACCCATTTCGTTTTCGCCATCGCGCACAATAAAACCACCGCCAATACTGTAATAAGTAGCGGAAATTTCATTTCCGTTTTCATCAATAGCCGAAAAGGTGAGCGCATTCGGGTGAAACGGCAGTGATTCTTTGGTGTGAAAAACAATATCCGTTTTCGGGTTGAAAGAAATTGCGTGGTGGCTACTGAGCGAAGCCGAAGCACCGCCCAAAATCAATGCTTTTTCGCTTTCTATTTTGGCGATGAGTGTCGAAAGCTGTGTCGTGTCAAACGTTTCGGGGGCTTCGCCCGCAAGTCCCATTTGCACGGCAATATCTGTTCCGTGTCCTTTGCCTGTTTTGGCGAGCGAGCCGTATAAATCAATTTTTACAGATTTCGTATTGGCGATAGTTATTTCGGTTAAAAACTGCAAGGCCGCTTTCCACGGTCCGAGTGTGTGCGAGCTCGAAGGCCCGACACCGATTTTAAACATATCAAATATGCTGAGTGTTTCAGTTTGGTTCATAGGGCGAAGATAGCAATAAACTAAAAGTGAAAAACTAATAGTGAAAAGTGGAAAGGTTCTTTAATTCGCTTCGTTTAGTGGATCGTTTTCAATTTTTCACTTAGCTATCCTGCTCGTTTTTTTCCTCCATTTTATAAATAATGAAATAGCTTTGCCATATTACGGAAGTTACAGAAACACAGACAAGGAGGCTGTAAAAAATGACGAACAGATATAAGGATAAACCGAAAAACTTATCTTAACCGACTGAAAAAAGAAAATAGAATTTGCAAAATGATTTTAAAAGAACTGAAACCAAGAAAGGCACTCAATAAAGCTTTTTTAAAAGTAAAACCCAACAGGATTGAAATTGAAAGTTTTAAGACCCATCTTATTACTTTACTTGATAGAACAAATGAAACCGAAAGCGAAGAGTTTCATAAAAACTTGGTTTCCGACTTTCTTAAAGATACGTACTATAAACAAAACCATTTCATCAATACCAAAGGGCGCAATGACCTTGTGATTCACAATGGACAAAATGCAAACGCGACTGTTGGCGTAATCATTGAAGCGAAAAAACCGACCAACAAAGCCGAGATGATTTCCACTAAAAAACTGAATGCAAAAGCGTTTCAGGAATTGGTGTTGTATTATTTGCGTGAGAGAATTACACACAAAAATTTGGAAGTAAAACACTTGGTGGCGACCAACATCAATGAATGGTTCATTTTTGACGCTACACTATTCGACAGACTTTTTGCTCAAAACAAAAATTTGGTGAAACAATTCAACGACTTTGAAGGCGGTCGTTTGGCAGACACCAAAACAGATTTTTTCTACAAACAAATTGCAGAGCCGTTTATTGACAGCATCACTTCTGAAATAGAGTTTACTTACTTCAATATTCAAGATTTTCAAAAACCTTTACGCAATGTCGATAAAGCAGACGATAATTCACTGATTGCTTTATTCAAATTGTTATCGCCTGAGCATCTTCTAAAACTTCCGTTTACGAATGACAGCAACAGTTTGGATAAACGATTTTACAGCGAGTTGCTACACATTATCGGTTTGACAGAAACCAAAGAAGGAAGCAAAAAACTGATTGACCGAAACAAGGAAGGGGAGCGAAACACCGGAAGTATTTTAGAGGATACCATTATTCAGCTCGATAGTTTGGATAAACTCAGCCGACTCGAAAAGCCCGCCCAATTTGGCAATACACAACAGGAACGGCTTTTTAATGTTGCTTTGGAACTTTCCATTACTTGGATAAACCGTATTTTGTTTTTGAAGTTATTGGAAGCCCAACTTATCACCTATCACAAAGGCGACAAATCGTATTCGTTTCTAAATCTTGACAAAATCAAGAACTATGACGACCTGAACAGTTTGTTTTTTCAGGTGTTGGCTCGTAAGTATAGTGATAGAAACGATGATGTAAAAAAGGCGTTTGCAAAAGTCCC
>JAEYZB010000159.1 GCA_023428205.1 Bacteroidota bacterium
TGATAACACCAGGCGTTCCGTGTATTCCGGGGTCTGATGGTTTGGTGGAAGATTTGGACGATGCGAAGAAAATCGCGAAAGTAGTCGGTTATCCGATTATTCTGAAAGCAACTGCGGGCGGTGGTGGAAAAGGAATGCGGGTGGTTCACGAGGAAAAAGAGTTGGAGCGCGCTTATACTTCTGCAAGAACGGAAGCGGGTGCGTCTTTTGGAAATAGTGCTGTTTATATTGAAAAGTTTATTGAAGAACCGCATCATATCGAAATTCAAGTGGCGGGCGACCAATATGGCGCAGGATGCCACCTTTCGGAACGCGACTGTTCGGTTCAGCGCAGACATCAAAAATTGGTAGAAGAGTCGCCATCGGCTTTTGTGGATAGTGTTTTGCGTGAAAAAATGGGCGATGCGGCAGTGAAAGCGGTAAAAGCAATAAATTATGAGGGTGTAGGAACGATTGAGTTTTTGGTGGATAAATACAAAAACTTCTATTTTATGGAGATGAACACCCGCATTCAGGTGGAACATCCCGTAACGGAAGAGGTAATGGACTTCGACCTTATCAAAGAACAACTATTGATTGCTGCGGGTGTACCGATTTCGGGAGAATCGTATTTTCCGAAACAGATTCACGCGATTGAGTGTCGTGTGAATGCAGAAGACCCATTGAATAATTTTGCGCCAAGTCCGGGAAAAATTACGGCTTTGCACACACCGAAAGGCTACGGAGTGCGTGTAGATACACATATTTATGCGGGTTATACCGTTCCGCCATATTATGATTCGTTGTTGGCGAAAGTGATTTGTCGTGCGAAATCGCGCGAAGAATGTATTGTGAAAATGGAACGCGCGCTCCACGAGTTTGTAATAGAGGGCGTGAAAACGACCATCCCTTTTAGTTTGGCTTTGATGCAGAATGCGGAATTCCGTTCAGGGATTTACGACACGGGATTATTGGAGCGTTTTGATTATAAAACGGCAATTCGAGAATTGCATTTGGATATTTGATTAGAAAGAAACACTATATTTGCGACCCTTGATAAACAATGGCAACTAAATTAACGAAAGAAACTTATCTGTACTGGTACGAACTGATGCTGCGTTTGCGCAGATTTGAGGAGCGTGCGGGTATGCTTTACGGACAACAGAAAATCCGTGGCTTTTGTCATTTATATATCGGGCAGGAAGCGATAGCCGCGGGAATGATGACGGGCTTGCGAAAAGACGACCGCGTGATTACGGCTTACCGTGACCATGCTTTAGCAATTGCGAAAGGAATTACGTGTAATGAGGCGATGGCCGAACTTTTCGGAAAAGTGACGGGTTGCACAAAAGGGAAAGGAGGCTCGATGCACTTTTTCTCGAAAGAACACAACTTTTTTGGCGGACACGGAATCGTGGGTGCGCAAATTGGTTTGGGAGCAGGGATTGCATTTTCCGATCAATATTTGAATAAGGATAATGTAACGATTTGCTTTTTTGGTGATGGCGCGGCTCGTCAGGGGATTTTACACGAAACGTTCAATATGGCGATGATGTGGAAATTGCCTGTGATTTTTGTGTGCGAAAATAATGGCTATGCGATGGGGACATCCGTGAAACGCTCATCAAATGTTTCTCAGATTGCGAAGTTGGGATTGGCGTATGACATGCCTTCGGCTACGGTGGATGGAATGAAATGCGAAACGGTTCACGATGCGATAGCAGAAGCCGCAGACCGCGCCCGAAAAGGCGATGGTCCTACGTTTTTGGAAATCGCGACTTATCGTTATAAAGGTCATTCGATGTCTGACCCGCAAAAATATCGTACGAAAGAAGAAGTAGAAGAATACAAAAAACTTGATCCGATTGAGGTAACACTCGATACGATTTTGAAGAAAAAATATGCAACGCAATCGGAAATAGATACTATCATTGCGCGAGTAGAGGAGGAGATTGACGAGTGCGTTCGCTTTGCGGAAACTTCGCCATTCCCGGAAGATGATGAATTGTATAAAGATATTTACGCGGAAGCTGATTATCCATTTTTGATGGAATAATGGAATAGCGAAAAAATGCGAATAGAACTTTATCATTCCAGTATTCCAAATTCGCGAATCGAGAAATAAGCAGATAAAAAGAAATAAAAACAATATAACTTAAAAAAGTACAGAAAAATGGCAGAAACAAAGGAAGTTCAAGCGATTCAGAACGTTGTAGAAAAAATTGAAAACTTCATTGAAGAAAACAAGCAAGCCGTACTCATTGGCGGAGGTGTTTTGGTGGTGGTCGTTTTGGCGGCACTTTTTGTATGGTTGAAATGGTTGCCTGAACAAAATCTGAAAGCGGAACGCGAAATGTTTCAAGCGGAGTTTGCGTTTCAAAAAGATTCGTTTGATTTGGCATTGAACGGCAATGGCATCAACAAAGGGTTTTTAGAAATACAAAAAAAGTATTCGTTTACAAAAGCAGCAAATTTGAGCAATTATTACATCGGCTTGTGTTACTTGAATACGGGGAAATTTGAAGATGCCATCAAATATTTAGATAAATACAGCACGTCTGATCCGATTTTGGGTGGTGTAAAATTGAATGCTATCGGTGATGCGTATTCTGAATTGAATAAAGTGGCTGATGCTGAAAAATATTACACGAAAGCAGTTGAATTTTCTGATAACTCTCAATTCACGCCATATTATCTATTGAAATTGGGTCAGTATTTGGAAAGCCAAAAGAAATTTAAAGAGGCCATAGAGAAATATGAAACCGTGAAAACGAAATATCCTGCGTCAGAAGAAGGTCGCGAAGCAGAAAGATATATCGCTCGCGCTACGGCTCAGCTATAAGCAAAGTCCCTCGAAAAAACGAGCATAATTAAAGGTGAAAGAGAGAATCTCTTTCACCTTTTTTATTGAAGAATATAGTGTTGTGTCTGTTCTAAATAGTAAAATTCGTACAGATGAAGCAGAGCGTTTAAAAAGAATATCACAAAGAAGAAGCCTTTGTGATCTTTGCGTAAAACTTAGTATTCTTCGTGGTTAAAAGCTCTTGAGGCGTTTACGTATCGGAATGGATGAAAAAAACGAGCAGGGTATTTATATGAATCAGATTTTCCGGGAGTGGAAACCAATAAAATTAACCACATAGCCATTCGGACGAAATAGAAACACTGTGTAGTTTTTTATTCTATGTAGTTAAAAGTGTTTTTTTGTTTTCTGTAGTAACCTCAATGAAGTGGGTTGAAAAAATGCGGTGTATTGAGTGCTTCGATAAGCTCAGTATAAAACCTATCGAAATGAGCACGTTTCCTAAAAACAAAAAAGCCCTGATTTGCTGTGCAAACCAAGGGCTTTGGTAATGTATTAAACAGAGATTATTTCAAGTTCACAAATGCGTATGTAACTGATTCGCGCACGTAGTAGTATTTTTTGCTGTTTGCGGTGAAATCAGTAATCTTGTATGGAGCTACTTGAATTAGACCGGCACCATCTCCTTTTCCAACACTTCCAACTTCAGCAGCCGTAAATGTATGTGAATTAACACCCACTCCTGTTGTGTGAGTAATGGTTGCGTCAGGTCCTGCCAATATCCAAATAACAGAGTCTCCTCCGGAAATGTATGAGTCTAATGTAACGG
>JAEYZB010000161.1 GCA_023428205.1 Bacteroidota bacterium
TCGTTGATGAGAGAATCGCTACTAATCACATCGGCATCGCATTGGTAAAATTCGCGGTAACGCCCTTTTTGCGGTCGGTCAGCCCGCCACACAGGTGCAATGTGATAACGCTTGAATGGAAACGTCAAATCGCCTTGGTGCTGCACTACATAACGCGCCAAAGGAACGGTTAAATCGTACCGTAAACCTCTGTCGGCAATTTGCGGTGTAAGTTTTTTAGAATCTTTGTTTGCGAGAATTTCTGCATTTGCGTCTTTCAGAAAATCGCCACTATTCAAGATTTTGAAAAGCAATTGGTCACCTTCATCGCCATATTTTCCAGTAAGTGTAGCAAGGTTTTCAAGCACCGGTGTTTCTATTTGCTGAAATCCATATTTCTCAAAAACCGATTTAATTACCGAAAACAAATAATTACGTTTTGCGACTTCCTGCGGTAGAAAATCGCGTGTTCCGCTTGGCAAACTTGCTTTTACTTTACTCATTGCGTAAAACTATAAACTTTTAAGAAACGTGATATTGCGTTTCAACCCACTAAACTTTGTGCGTTTCACGGCTGAATGTTTGAAAAGCAGTTTGAAATTATCTTCTTGCAAATCTTCCCAATCGGATTGAGTCATATCCAACAATTCGGGGAGGGGTTCAAACAATGGTTCGTTGTGTATTTCTGCTTGTGAATTTATTGGGCAAACTTGCTGACAAATGTCGCAGCCATACATCCAATTTTCAAATTTCCCTTTCAAGTCGCGTGGCAACAATTCGTCTTTTAGTTCAATGGTAAAATACGAAATACACTTCGAGCCATCGACATGATAAGGTGCGACTATCGCTTCTGTTGGGCAGGCGTCAATGCACTTCGTACAGTTTCCGCAATAATCTTTCACAGGGGAATCAGGGGGCAATTCCAAATCCAAAATGATTTCGCTCAGGAAATAAAAGGAGCCTTTTCGTTTTGTGAGTAAATTGGTGTTTTTGCCAATCCAACCCACGCCAGAACGCTGTGCCCAAGCGCGTTCCAATACAGGTGCGCTATCGACAAAACATCGTCCGTTTACGTCCCCAACTTCTTGTTTGATAAAATCGAAAAGCAGATTTAGTTTTTGTTTTACGACATCGTGATAATCTTTCCCTAAAGCATACATGGCAATTTTAGGGGCGTTCGGGTTACTTTGCTTTTTGTCGGTGTAGTAATTATAAGAAAGCGAAATCACGGTTTTGGCGCCATCTACGAGCAAGCGCGGGTCGGTGCGCTTCTCGAAATGATTTTCCATATACGCCATTTTGCCATGTTGCTGTTGATTGAGCCAACGTTCTAAAAAACGCGCCTCATCATCTAACTTTTCGGCTTTCGAAAAACCACAATCTGCAAAACCAAGTTCGCGAGATTTTTGTTTGATGGCAAAAGAGAGATTAAGCGGATTCATCCGCGCTAAGATAGGCTTATCTTGCTCGTTTTTTAGCACCACTTCCAAATGGATGAAAAAAACGAGCAGGAGGCTGTCATTCCTCAAACAAAAATAAACGACTAACTTCGCGCTTTAATTTTCCCATTGACACATATTACATCACATATTAGTGAGGCGGCAGAGTGGCTGAATAGAGGCGAAGTGGTCGCTATTCCTACAGAAACGGTGTATGGATTGGCGGCTAATGCGCTTAACGAAAAAGCGGTTGCGAAAATTTTTGAAGCAAAAAATCGTCCGTTTTTTGATCCGCTGATTGTACATGTTGCCTCTATAGATGACGCGCGAAAATATGTGGAAGACATTCCCGAACCGCTATTGCAGCTATTGAATAAATTTTCACCCGGGGCGCTTACTGTTTTATTGAAGAAGAAAAACGAGATTCCCGACATCGTCACTTCGGGATTAGATACGGTGGGCATTCGCATTCCATCGCATCCGAAAGCATTGGCATTGCTTTCGCAATTATCATTTCCTCTTTGCGCTCCAAGTGCCAATCCGTTTGGTTATGTCAGCCCTACAAATGCACAGCATGTTTACGACCAACTTAACGGAAAAATCCCTTGCATTTTAGATGGAGGAAACTGCTCGGTGGGTGTCGAATCTACCATTGTTGGGCTACAGGAGGGCCGTGTTACGGTTTTTCGTTTTGGAGGAATCAGCCTTGAACAAATTGAGGCGGAAATCGGTGCTGTAAATATTTTGCTTCATCAAAACTCAAATCCGAAAGCTCCGGGAATGTTGGATTCGCATTATGCTCCTCGAAAACCATTGTTTGTTGGCAATATTCCCGATTTATTTTCGAAACATTCCAACGAAAAAAATGGGTTAATTAGTTTTTCTGAACCCTATTCCGATTTGCCGTTTACAGAAAGAAAAATCCTTTCACCCACGAACGATTTACGCGAAGCCGCTGCAAATTTGTTTGCCGCGTTGCGGTATTTTGACAATACGGATGTGACGTCTATTTTAGTTGAAAAGTTCCCCGAAATCGGCTTGGGTAGGGCGATAAATGACAGATTGAATCGTGCCGCGACTCGTTCGTAATTAGCATTACCAAATTTTATTTCGCAATTGTTTGTACTTTTGTGTGCAAATGGAAGCACGTAATAAAAATTGGGAAGAATATGTCCGTTTCAAAATCGGCAAAAACAAATTCGGGCCACATATTGGTTTAGTATTTACGGATTTGCATCCGGGATTTGTAAAGGCGCATTTGCCGTTTCAAGCGATACATGAGCAGCAAAACGGTTTTTTGCATGGTGGGATCTCGGCCGCTATTTTAGATATGGTTTGCGGATTTGCTTCATACACGTTAGTGGAACAAGAACAGCAGGTTTTTACCGTTGAAACAAAATGTGTTTATTATAACAAGGGTATGGGAA
>JAEYZB010000212.1 GCA_023428205.1 Bacteroidota bacterium
ATCTACCGCTATCGTTTTGTAGCAAAGTGCCGTCTCATCGGCATTAGCAGTGGAATCTATATATAAATTTGCAAACGTCAATGGCACTGGAACACTTGTAAATTCGACCAATTCATAGTAACTGCAATCAGCACTTTTTGTTATACCGTAATTCAATAATTCAGCCGTAGAATCGCTGATATAATTCACCTCAACATCATTATTCGGTGTTACTGAAGCACGAACAATATGTAAAAATCGCGGTGGTTGCACAATAGCCGGACGTAAGCGAACATAATTAGAATGCGCTTTTACATTCGTATCAGCCGCACTTACCGCAACTATGGAAATAATGACCGAATCCCCATCATTAAAGTTGGTGTAATTGTATTGTGTTTGGGTGGTATCCACCACATCTACCACTTCAAAACCGGCAAGGTTTTTGTTCACAATAATTTGATACTCTTTCACCCCGCCCGCCATATTGTAATACGAATTCCAACTGAGCGTAACCTGGCGACTGCATTGCGAAACTACAGCCGTGAGATACATGGAACAATGCGTTCCGGTATTGTATGCGCTTGGTTGATTTCCCACACAACTATCACCCGCTGAAACCGTGTAACAAACAGACTGAATAGTCGGGTCTTGAATCACGTCATAATAAGAGGTATTGTTTCGTCCCGCTACGGTATCCATCGGCACCAGACCGCCATTCGGCAATACCGCATATATAATATAGTATTTCGTTTGCGGAGAAGTGCTTGGTTGCCAACTAAAGGTAACATTATCGTTTTCGTCCACATCGGCACTTACAATTACAGGTGTTTGCGGATTAGATTCATTGCGAATCGTGTCGGAATGCAATATGGTCGCACCTCCACCGCAACTAAAATCTGCCTCCATATAATAATACCACGTTTGTGCTGCTGCACCAACATGTGTATAGGTCGTTTGCGTTTGATTCGTAATTGTTGCTATCACCGAATAAGGTCCACTTATAGAATTAGAACCGTAAATGGTGTAGTTCACAAATGCTCCGCAAGCATTTGCATTATTCTGCCAAGTAATATCTACGTTCCCACCTCCGAAATCATTCACCACACAAGTGAGTCGTGGCGCAACAATTGTTTGCGCATTCGCACACAAGAAAGGGGTCAAAAAAACGAGCAGGGTAAATCCTTTTCGGAGCGCAGAAGACAGTATCTTTGGTTTATTCCACAACATAATACAAACCTATGATTTAATTAGACAATCTAATAATTAGACGATTTGGCAATGAAAACAGTTGTTTGAGCTAAAACGAACTGAACCCGTTTAAATTTTGTTGTTGCATAATTTCTGCTCACTTCGACTATGCTCAGTGACCGCGTTTTTTACTCCATTCAAAAATGGAACATTCGTAATTGATAATTGAAATTTCTACTTTAGCAAAAATCATTCACGCCTCTTGCATTCCGTCAGATTAAAGAATTTCGGGACATTCATTATTGTCTGTTTATTTAGTATTGCTGCACAGGCGCAAAACGCGAAGCAGTATTTTGTGAAAGGACAGGAAGCCGAAGACCGCGCAGATTTTTACGCAGCAAGTGAAATTTATAAGCAAGCAAAAGAGCGTTTCCCTGACAATGTAGAGTTTGGTTACCGATTGGCAGAAAGCTATCGAATGTACAATGATTACGCCCGCGCTGCCGAAGCCTATAAAAATGTAGTGACCGATGACGTGCTGAAAAATTATCCACACGCATTATTCTGGCAGGGAATGATGACAAAGCAGCAAGGGAAATACGAAGCCGCGCTAAAACTCTTGGAGCGCTTCAAACTGCGGTACAGAGGCACTGACGAATATGTGGAGCGCGTAAAACGTGAAATCGTTTCTTGCAAATGGGCGATTGACAACAAGAAAAATTCAGACGTAAACATCGTGCATTTGGAGAAACCAATAAACAGCGAGTATTCTGATTTCAATCCGTTTACGGATAACGCCAATGGGTTATTTTTCTCCTCTATGCGCGACAAGGGAAACGATTTTTTTTCCCGCATATATCATGTTGACACAAGTCATGAAAATATAAAGATGTGGCTTGGCTCAACTAGTAAAACACATGTTGCGAATGGAGTATTCAATGATGAAATGAGTGAAATGTTCTATTCAGCATGCGATAATGACCGCTGCTTCATTGCATACACTACAACAGATATTGTACGGTCTGCACCAGAAGATTCGAGTTGGAAGAAAGGTATGGAAGTAACTATAAAAAATATGGATAACACAAGCGATATCCACTTTTCAAACACTCAGCCTCACTTAGCGAAAATCAACGGAATAGATTATTTATTTTTTTCAAGCAATCACAAAAGCGGAAAAGGCGGTTTTGATTTATACCGAGCAAAGCGCATTGATAAAAACACTTTCGCTGAACCTGAGAATTTGACTGCCATCAACACTTCAGGAAACGAGTACACTCCTTTTTTTGATGCCGATTCCAACAAACTTTTTTTTGCTTCGGATAGTTGGAATGGCTATGGCGGATTAGATATTTATTCGATTTCCATTGACAGTTTGAAAGGGAAAGCAACGCCACAAAATTTAGGTTACGGCATCAATTCCGAAGCAAATGATTATAACTATGCCCTTTCTTCAGACAATAGCAAAGCATACTTTGCTTCCAACCGAAAAGGTTCGTTTTTTATTAAAGCCGAAACCTGCTGCTACGACCTTTGGTATTATGAAACAGGGCGTTTGAAATCGAAAGAAAAAACAGACACTTTGCTTATCGTCTCGCTTCCGCCAACGGAAGTAAAAATAACCGATACGCTGACAACAAGCCAAATTACGACCAAACCGGTTGAAAAAACGCGAAGTACTGAGCATGTAGAAATAAGCACAAGTATCCCTCCAAAGAAATACGAAACGCCTGATGTGTTCAAAGACTTTCCAATTACACTTTATTTCCATAATGATGAGCCGGAATGCTGCAATTTGCGCGACACTACCGCATTAAATTACGTAACAACTTATCAAGCTTATTGGGTG
>JAEYZB010000292.1 GCA_023428205.1 Bacteroidota bacterium
CTCCCACGCCTTTCAGTTGGATGATTTCATCGAATGTTTTAGGGAAAATCCCATTCAGCTTTTCGGCAATATGTTTTGCCGTTTCGTGCAAATTTCGCGCCCGCGAATAATACCCCAATCCCTGCCAATCGCGCAGCACTTTATCCAAGGAAGCATTTGCCAAATCAGTTACTTTCGGATAATGTTTTTTGAATTTCAAATAGTACGGCAACCCTTGTTCAGAGCGTGTTTGCTGTAAAATGATTTCTGAAAGCCAGATGAAGTAAGGATTTTTCTCGTTACGCCATGGAAAGTTTCGCAAATTTTCATGCTCATGCCATTTCATTAATAATGAAGTAAATGAGCTGTTATTTGTGGTTGACTTTTTACTATTGCGCAAAATCATTTTGCGAAGAAACTCGTTTTTTTCGTTTTTTCTTCTAACATTTGAGTTCAAACCAAAACATCTAAACTATGAGAAAGATAGACATTGTTACCCGAATATCAGACCAAATAGGGATTCCCAAAGCAGACGTAGTGCTGTCATTGGAACAGTTTTTCAAAGAAGTAAAGAGTTCCTTAACCAAGGGCGAGAACGTGTATGTGCGCGGGTTCGGTTCGTTTATTGTGAAAAAGCGTGCGAAAAAACTTGGACGGAATATCAAACGCGGTACCACAGTAGAAATTCCGGAGCATTACATTCCGGCATTCAAACCTGCAAAGGTGTTTTCTGATGCCGTGAAAAAAAGTGACGCACCTCCGAAAAAAGCGAAAAAATAAAAGTGCATCTGCCCCGATTATTAAAGCCGAATGAGAATTTTCTCTTCGGCTTTTTTGTTTGTTTCAATGTCTCAAGTGGTTGAAAAAAACGAGCATGTTTGTACGTAAAGCCATTATCAAATTATTTCTTACACTTGTGTTCTAAAATAAAAAACTATGCGGGAAGCGTATATATATGATTCGGTTCGAACACCGCGAGGTCGGGGCAAAAAAAACGGCTCATTGCACGAAGTTCGTTCTATAGAATTATTGGTGCAACTTTTCAAAGCACTTTCAAAACGAAATCCTGAATTAGATACAGCGAATGTAGATGATGTGGTGTTAGGTTGCGTTACGCCTATTGGTGAGCAAGGTGGCGACATTGCAAAAATTGCAGCATCTTATGCGGGCTGGAATGAAGTGGTGGCGGGTGTTCAAATCAATCGCTTCTGCGCTTCGGGTTTGGAAGCAGTGAATATGGCTTCCATGAAAATCCGTTCGGGTTGGGAAGAATTGGTGGTTGCGGGCGGTGTGGAAGCGATGTCGCGTATTCCGATGGGAAGCGATGGCGGAGCGTGGTATTTAGATCCGCGAGTAAATAATGCACTTGGTTTTATTCCGCAAGGCGTTTCCGCAGATTTGATTGCTACGTTGGAAGGTTTTGATCGCGAAACGGTAGATAAATATGCGGTGCGTTCGCACAAATTAGCGGCTCATGCGCGCAAGAACGGTTATTTTGCAAAATCGCTCGTTCCGGTCACCGACCAAAATGGCTTGACGGTGTTGGATAATGATGAAACGATTCGGGAAGATGCAAGTCTGGAAAGCTTGGCAAAACTTTCGCCATCGTTTTTATCGGTTGGTGAAATGGCGTTTGATGCGGTTGCACAGCTGAAATACACAGCAGTAGATAAAATTAACCACGTTCACACACCGGGAAATTCATCGGGCATTGTCGATGGTGCGGCTTTGACGCTCATTGGTTCAAAAGAAGCAGGCGAAAAAGCGGGCTTGAAACCGCGTGCGCGTGTAGTGTCAGCGGCTGTTACGTCATCGGAACCGACCATTATGCTCACAGGTCCTGCCTATGCAGCACGTAAAGCCTTGAAGCTTGCGGGTATGAATAAAAACGACATTGATATTTACGAAATGAATGAAGCCTTTGCTTCGGCTGTTTTGCGTTTCCAACGCGATTTAGATATTGATGAAAGCATTTTGAATGTGAATGGCGGTGCTATCGCCATGGGGCATCCGCTTGGTGCAACAGGCTCTATTTTGCTTGCCACCGTTTTAGATGAACTGGAGCGCACCAACAAATCAACCGGTTTGATTACGCTTTGCGTAGGCGGAGGAATAGGAATCGCCACGATTATCGAGCGCGTGTAATTATTCCACCGTTACCGATACAATTTCCACTCTTCGCTCTTGTGCCGCCACAGGATTATACACTGAATTGCGTGTGTCCTCGCGTTGGTCGCTAATGGTTGTAGCTGCGGTTTCTTCTCCGATAGATTCGTTTTTCAGTATGAGAGAACCGTTATCAATAAACGGTTTCAGAATGCCCGAACGATATTGATAAAAATAGTTTTTCACTGAAGCGATACGTCTATAACCTAACTGAATGTTATATTGGTTGTAATTAAGCGGAGAGCAAAATCCTTTAATGGTGAGTGTGACTTTTTTGCCCGCTTGCAATGTCTCCAATAGTTTTGCACTAAACGGAATCATTTGACGCATTCCTTTCTCTACTTTTTCGGTGAATAAATTAAAAATTGCGGCTTCGGCCTCTGCTTTTTTATCTTCTTGTAAACCGTTTGAAAAACTGCGTTTGTAGTCGTTTAGCAGCAC